>DNCF01000143.1:0-8716 GCA_003484545.1 Massilia sp.
ACCGGCAGCGGCAAGACCGAGGTCTACCTGCAGGCCTGCGCCCAGGTGCTGGCGCGCGACCCGCAGGCGCAAATCCTGATCCTGGTCCCCGAGATCAACCTGACGCCGCAGCTGGAAGCGAACATCCGCGCGCGCTTCCCGGGCCTGATGCTGGCCACCCTGCACAGCAGCCTGTCGGAAGGCGAGCGCATGCTGCACTGGCTGTCCGCGCACGGGGGACAGGCCCGTATCGTGCTCGGCACGCGGCTGGCGATCCTGGCCTCGCTGCCGCACCTGAAGCTGATCGTCATCGACGAGGAGCACGATCCCTCGTACAAGCAGCAGGAAGGCCTGCGCTATTCGGCGCGCGATCTGGCGGTGTGGCGCGCCTGGCAGCTGGCGATCCCGATCGTGCTCGGTTCGGCCACGCCCTCGCTGGAGAGCTGGCACCATGCCCAGACCGGGCGCTACCGCAAGCTGGAGCTGCGCGAGCGCGCCGTGCGCGACGCCGTGCTGCCGACCGTGCGCCTGCTCGACATGGAGCGCGACAAGCCGAAGGAAGGCCTGACTTCGGGCCTGCTGGCCGCGCTGCGCCAGCGCCTCGAGCGCGGCGAACAGTCGCTGCTGTTCCTGAACCGGCGCGGCTATGCGCCGGTGATCACCTGCGAATCCTGCGGCTGGATCAGCAACTGCACCCGCTGCACTTCCTTCATGGTGCTGCACAAGCCCGAACACCGGCTGCGCTGCCACCACTGCAGCCTGGAGCTGCGCATCCCGCGTCACTGCCCGACCTGCGGCAACATCGACCTGCAGCCTTTGGGGCGCGGCACCCAGCGCTTCGAGGAAGGGCTGGCGGCGATGTTCCCGCAGGCGCGCATCCTGCGCATCGACGCCGACTCGACCCGCAAGAAGGGCAGCGCCCAGGAGGCCTTCGATACCGTGCACCGGGGAGAAGTCGACATCCTGATCGGCACGCAGATGGTCGCCAAGGGCCACGATTTCAAAAAGCTGACCCTGGTCGGCATCCTGAACCCGGACACGGCCCTGTTCTCGCAGGACTACCGCGCCAGCGAGCGCCTCTTCGCCCAGCTGATGCAGGTGGCGGGCCGCGCCGGCCGCGCCGGCCTCGCCTCCGAGGTGCTGATCCAGACCCGCTACGCCCAGCATCCGCTGTACTCGGCGGTGGTGCGCCACGACTACGACCGCTACGCCGGCAGCCTGCTGGAAGAGCGGCGCCAGGCCGCGCTGCCGCCCTACATGTACCAGGCCCTGCTGCGCGCCGAGGCGCCGGAGCTGGCGAACGCGATCGCCTTCCTCGAAGAGGCACGGGATATCCTGCCGACCGATGCGGTGACGCTGAACGACCCGATTCCGATGACCATGACCCGGGTGCACAACGTCGACCGCGCCCAGCTGTTGGTCGAGTCGAGTTCGCGTCCTGCCCTGCAGGCTTTCTTGAAGGAGTGGATGGCTCTGCTGCGCGCCATGAAGACGCGGGTGCGCTGGTCGCTCGAGGTCGATCCGCTCGATATCTGAGCGGTTTGTCCCGCCTGCTGCCGAAATGGCAAAAAAAGCGTATCGTCATGGCGGCACAGCAAACGAGGGACAAGATGAACAAACTGAATGTGGACGTGGCCGTCATCGGCACCGGCACCGCCGGCATGTCGGCCTACCGCGCCGCGCGCGCCGAAGGCGCGCGCACCGTCGCCATCGAAAGCGGACCTTACGGCACCACCTGCGCGCGGGTCGGCTGCATGCCCAGCAAACTCCTGATCGCCGCCGCCGACGCGGCCCATATGCTGGACCTGGCGCCCGGCTTCGGCGTGCATCCGGGAGAAAGACGCATCGACGGGCGCGCGGTGATGGAGCGCGTGCGCCGCGAGCGCGACCGCTTCGTCGGCTTCGTGCTCGAGAGCGTCGAGAGTTTTCCGGCCCAGGACCGGATCCAGGGGCACGCCCGCTTCACCGGGCCGCACACGCTGCGCGTGGACGAGCATACCGAGATCGAGGCGAAGACGGTCGTCATCGCCACCGGCTCCACGCCCGTGGTGCTGCCGCAATTGAAGAACGTCGGCCCGAACATCGTCACCAGCGACGACGTGTTCTATTGGGACGACCTGCCGCGCTCGGTGGCGGTGATCGGCACCGGCGTCATCGGTCTCGAACTGGGGCAGGCGTTGACGCGCCTCAGCGTGCGCACGACCCTCTTCGCGCGCGGCGGCAGCGTCGCCCACCTGAGCGACCCCGAGGTGCTGCAAGTGGCCACGCGCACGCTGTCGCAGGAACTCGACCTGCGCTTCCAGACCGAGGTCGTGCGTGCAGAACAGCAGGGCGACGAGGTCTTGCTCACCACGCGCGACGCGCTCGGCAAGGAGACGCAGGAGCGCTTCCAGTACGTATTGCTCGCCACCGGCCGCGCGCCCAACGTGCACGGCATGGGGCTGGAGGAAACCGGGATCGAACTGCAGGCGAATGGCGTCCCGGCTTTTGACAGCCGCACCATGCAGTGCGGGAACAGCCACATCTTCATCGCGGGCGACGCGAACAACGAGCTGCCGCTGCTGGCCGAGGCGGCCGACCACGGCAAGATCGCCGGCGAGAACGCGGGCCGCTTCCCCGACGTGCGCCCCGGCCTGCGCCGCACGCCGCTGGCGATCGCCTTTACCGAGCCGAACATCGCCACCTTGGGCAAGAACTACAGGACGCTGTGCGAGGGCGGGCGGCCGAAGTTCGCCATCGGCAAGGTCTCGTTCGAGAACCAGGGCCGCAGCCGGGTCATGTTGCAGAACAAGGGCATGCTGCGCGTGTATGCCGAGTATGGCACCTGCCGCTTCCTGGGGGCAGAAATGATGGCCCCGCGTGGCGAGAACATCGCCCACCTGCTGGCCTGGGCCGTGCAGGCCCGCCTGACCGTGCCGCAGATGCTCGAGATGCCCTTCTATCATCCCGTGATCGAGGAGGGCGTGCGCACCGCGCTGCGCGACCTGGCGGCGAACCTGGCGAAGGGGGCGAATCATACCGATCCGGCCGATTCGGAGCCGGGGACGTAACGGGTTGATGACGGCGCGTTAATCGGGCAATCAACCGTAGGGTGGGCACCCCGTGCCCACGCGTCAGTTCAGACAAATCCCATCCAGCTTCCCCTGCGCCGCCAGCTGGCGCACGATACGGATCGTGTCGAGGTCCGCTTCCTGGTAGGCCGACTTCTTGAACTCGTCGTACATCTTGTTCGCTTCGTCGACGTGTTCGCCGGTGCCGTCGTCGTAGCAGAAGCGCACGAACAGACGGGCCTCGTCCGGGGCCTCGATGGTCATGGTGAGGCTGGAAGCCTGGATCTCGCCCTGGGCCGGCACCTCGTAGCGCACTTGCTGCAGCGGCGTGAGCACGACGGTGTCCTCGATGACCAGGTCGCCGTAGTGCAGGCGGCGCGTGAAGCTGCCGCTGTTGCGTTCGCCGATGTGGCACTCGTCCAGGTGCGGCACGAACATTTTCGGCGATTCGGCACGGATGACCAGGCCGCGCCACAGCTGCTCGCGGGTGATCGTGTCGATCAGCGGGTTGAGCGGGTCGTTAATTTCAATCAGGTGTTCAAATTTCATCGTTTCTCGTGCTCGTGTCGAAGGCGCGGAGCGCCAAAGGGGCGATGGTAACCGATCGCGCACTGCGCGCGCGCAGCTCAATTGGACAGCAGGATCGCGTTCTGCCTGCGTTGCAGGAAAGCGATCCCAATCAGGATGGCAAAGGAAATGGCCAGCAACACCAGGGCATATGCGTGCGCCGCGCCATAATTCAACTTCTGCGCTTCATCGTAGAGCGCGATCGAAGCCACCCGGGTCTGCCCCGGAATATTCCCGCCGAGCATGAGCACGACGCCGAACTCGCCCATCGTGTGGGCAAAGCTGAGCGAGACGCCGGTCAGGATGCCGTGCTTCGACAGCGGCAGCACGATCGACCAGAACACTTGCCGTTTGGTCAGCCCCAGGGCCAGCGCCGACTGCACCATCTCGCGTCCCACGCCGCGAAAGGCCGCCTGGAAGGGTTGCACCGCGAAGGGCAGGCTGTAGACGACGGAACCGGCCACCAGCCCGGCAAAGGAAAACGGCAGCGAATGCCCGAACACTGTCATCCAGGCCGCGCCCAGCGGCTGCTGCGGCGCCATCAGCATCAGCAAATAAAAGCCGATCACGGTCGGCGGCAGCACGATCGGCAGGCTGACCAGGGTCTCGATGAAGATGACGCCGCGCCGCTTGCTGTTGTTGAGCCAGTTGGCGAGCGGAATGCCGATCACCAGCAGCACCGCCGAGGTGACGAAGGCCAGGCGCAGGGTCAGGCCGATCGCGTCCCACAGCTCGGGCGGGAATTGCCACTCCGTCATTCGGCGGCGCCCGCCGGCAAGCTGAAACCGTTGCGTGCGAGGATGGCCCGCGCTTCGGGCGAGCCGAGGAAGCGCAGGAAACCGGCCGCATGGGGGTTATGCGCGCCGGCGCGGGTGACGATGGCGCCTTGCTCGATCGGCGCCAGCCCGTCCTGGGGAACCAGGGCGTAGCGGCCGGCGCCTTTCAGCCTGGTCGAGTGCAGGGTTGCAAACGAGATGATGCCGGCCTGGGCGTTGCCGCTCTGGACGAATTGCGCGGTCTGGGCGATGTTCTCGCCGATCACGAGTTTTGCCTGCGCCGCCTGCCACAGGCCATCGCGCTCGAGCGCCGCCCTGGCCGCCTTGCCGTAGGGCGCGGTGACCGGGTTGGCGATCGCGAAGCGGCGCACGCGCTTGTCGTTCAGCAGGGCGGCCAGGCCTTGATTCGGGTCGAGCTGCGGGTCGAGCGTCCACAGGGCGATGCGGCCGACCGCGTAGGGAGCGAGGGTGGCGCCGTCGGCCGCACCGAGCTTGGCCAGCTGGCGCGGATAGTCCATGTCGGCCGACAGGAAGACCTCGAACGGCGCGCCGTTGCGAATTTGTGCAAAAAAGTTGCCAGATGCACCAAGCGAGACTTTCAGCTCGGCGTCGGGTGCGGTTTTCCGGTACGCGGCGGCGAGTTCATCGATACAATAGCCGAGATCGCTGGCAGCGGCGACCAGCAGCGGGCGCGCCAGTGCCGGCATGGCCAGCATGCCCGCCAGCAACAGTACGAAGATTTTTTTCATGCCCAACATTGTAGCGCGCAGCCATCCCGGCTTCGCTACAATGCTCGGCTGTCCTCAAGAATATTTCCCATGTCTAATGCACCAAAGTTCGGCCTGAATGGGCCGCAAAGCGAAGCCGTGCTTTACCTCGACGGCCCCTGCCTGGTGCTGGCGGGCGCCGGCTCGGGCAAGACGCGGGTGATCACCCAGAAGATCGCGTACATGATCGAAGACCGCGGCTACGATCCGCGCACGATCGCGGCGCTGACCTTCACCAACAAGGCCGCGCTCGAGATGCAGGAGCGCATCGGCAAGCTGCTGAAACAGCCGAAGCAGGCCAAGCAGATCACGGTCTCGACCTTCCACTCGCTGGGCGTCAAGATCCTGCGCCAGGAAGCGGCCGGGGTCGGGCTGAAGGACAAATTCTCGATCATGGACAGCGACGACTGCTACACGATCGTGTCCGACCTGGCCGTCACCACCGACAAGCAGGAAATCCGCCGCATCCAGAACGCCATCTCGCTGTGGAAGAACGGCCTGGTCGATCCCGAGGATGCGATCAGGCAGGCCAAGGACGAGGACGAAGCCCAGGCCGGGCGCGTCTACCGCAGCTATGTGGCGACCCTGCAGGCCTACCAGGCGGTCGACTTCGATGACCTGATCCGCCTGCCGGTCGAACTGTTCCGCAACAACGAGCCGATCCGCGACCGCTGGCAGCGCCGCCTGCGCTACCTGTTGATGGACGAGTACCAGGACACGAATACCTGCCAGTACGAACTGGTGAAACTGCTGGTGACGGGACTCGGCAAGAAGCCGATGTTCACGGCGGTGGGCGACGACGACCAGGCCATTTACGCCTGGCGCGGCGCCTCGGTCGAAAACCTGAAAACCCTGCAGGTCGATTTCCCCGACCTGCGCGTCATTAAACTCGAGCAGAACTACCGCTCGACCACGCGCATCCTGCAGGCGGCCAACGCCGTCATCGGCAACAACCCGAAACTGTTCGAGAAGTCGCTCTGGTCCGAGCACGGCCTGGGCGAGCCGATCAAGGTGATGGGCATGCAGAACGACGACCAGGAAGCCGACCAGGTCGCGATCATGATTTCGGCCGACCATTTTCAACGCAAGAACAAGTGGTCGGATTACGCGATCCTCTACCGCGGCAACCACCAGGCGCGCGTGATCGAGCAGGCCCTGCGCAAGGAGCGCATCCCCTACACCATGTCGGGCGGGCAGAGCTTCTTCGACAAGGCCGAGATCAAGGACATCATCGCCTACCTGCGCCTGATCGCGAACCAGGACGACGACCCGGCCTTCATCCGCGCCGTGACGACCCCGAAGCGCGGCGTCGGCATGGCGACGCTCGAGGTGCTCGGCGAATTCTCCAAGCAGTGGAACTGCTCGCTGTTCGAGGCCGCCGGCAAGGGCGGCATCGAGGCCAAGCTGCAGGACCGCCAATTGCATCCGCTGCGCGACTTTTGCCGCTTCATCGACGACCTGGAAGACCGCGCCACGCGCCCCGGCCCATCCGGCAGCGGCGACAACGCGGCCGAGGTGCTGGACGACATGATGAAGGAGATGAATTACGAGCACTACCTGTACGAGAACTTCGACGACCGCGCGGCGCAGGCGAAGTGGCAGAACGTGCTCGAGTTCACCAACTGGCTGAAGGAGCGCGGCCGCGGCGGTCGCGATCGCGACGGCGAAGAGAAAAACCTGCTCGAACTGACGCAGATGGTGGCCCTGATGTCGATGCTCGAGGGCCAGGACGAAACGCCGGACGCGGTGCGCATGTCGACCCTGCACGCCTCGAAGGGGCTGGAGTATCCGCACGTGTTCCTGGTCGGCGTCGAGGAGGGCATCCTGCCGCACAAGGGCGACCCCGACGACCCGATCGAGAAGATCGCCGCGCGCATCCAGGAAGAGCGGCGCCTGATGTACGTGGGTATCACGCGCGCCCAGCGTTCACTGCAGATCACCTGGTGCAAGAAGAGGAAGCGTGCCGGCGAGCTGGTGCACTGCGACCCGTCGCGCTTCATCAAGGAGATGGCGCTGGACGAGGGCGATGCGCCGCCGAAGGAGTCCGAAGTGCTCAGCCCGAAGGAGCGCCTGGCGAACCTGAAGGCGCTGCTGGCCACGCCCAAGCCCGAGATGCCCAACCCGCTGGCATAATGCGAGCCTCTTATTTATCAGGAACCGCCGTGGACCACGAAGACCGTTTCGTCGACATCGAAATCAAGCTCGCGCAGCAGGAAGACCTGGTCGACACCCTGAACCAGACCGTCTACCAGCAGGCGCGCAGGATCGATCAATTGGAGGCCATGGTCACCAAGCTGGCCGAGCACGTGCGCACGCTGCAGGAAGCCGGGCAGAGCCCGATCAACGAGCGGCCGCCGCATTACTAAAACCGCCGTGGTTTTTCGTAGGGTGGGCTCTCGAGCCCACGCGGTTTCACCTTGTGATTAATGCCGACGTCCGCCGCAAACGCGGCGTGTGCGCCTCCGCCGTACCGCGTGGGTTCAAGAACCCACCCTACAACCCCAGGTCTTCTCCCAGCCAAGTACCCAGCCGCTTGCCCAGGCACAGCAGCGTCAAGGTCGGCGGCAATCCCCACGGCTCGGGAATCACCGACGCGTCGCAGACGAACAAGCCTTTTGTCGCCGTCTGCAGATTGGCGTCGACCCCTTCTCCGATGCGCACACTGCCGCCCGGATGCGCCGCGAAATGCCAGGATTGAAAGATGTGATGGGCGCCGGCCTGGCCCAGGATCGCCTTCGCCATGTCCACGCCGTGCCGCAGCTTGTGCCGGTCGCTCTCGGTCAGCCGCTTGTCGGCCCAGCGCGGGGTCACTTTTCCGCCGATCTCGTCGCGGATCTTGACCATCATCGACAAGGTACGCTTGTGCGCGAACAGGCGGTCGATGCGGCCGACCTGGGCCGCGAAGGCCGCGTACATCGGCTGCGGCAGGGTCAGGTCGGCCAGCGCGACGCCCTCTTCATGCAGGCTCAAGCCGGCCGCCATCGGCACCTCGGCGCCGCCGTCGACGTCGTCCACGCTGCCCATCACGGCGATCACCGGATCGCTGAAGAAGGGAGCATGGCGTGGTCCCAGGCCTGAAGCGTGCAGCAGGCGCGGGCTGCCCAGGCCGCCGGCGGCGAGCACCACGATAGTCGCCTTGACCGTCAAGGTGTCGCCGCCGACCTGCACGGCGACGCCGCACACACGGCCATCCTCCACCAGCACGCGCAGCGCGCGGGCGCGCTCGGCCAGCTGCGCGCCATGGCGGCATGCTTCGTCCAGAAAATCGCGCGCCGTCCACTTGGCGCCGAAGGGGCAGCCATACACGCAGCGCCAGCAGCCGCTGCGGCATGCCGCCGGCCGGATCATCTTGTCGAGCTTGCGCCAGTCGAGCCCCATGGCCTGCGCGGCCGCCATCATGCGCGCGGCCATTGGGCCGATCAACGTGTCGGGCAGGGGCGCCATCGGCAGTTCCGCGCGTAATGCGCCCAGGGCCGGCGCCAGGTCGATGCCGTGGCGTTCGAACATCGCTTTGGGCGGCGGCGCGGCGGTGGCGAAGTTGATCGCCGAGCTGCCGCCCGCCGTGATGCCGGCCACC
>DNCF01000143.1:9027-9150 GCA_003484545.1 Massilia sp.
CCCGCCGTGATGCCGGCCACCAGTAGCGAGGCGTCGCGATGTATGTAGGCGCCCTTGCCGGGGACGGCGGCCATCGCCGCCATCTGCGTCACCGTGCCTTGTAAAGAGATCGGAAGAGCGTCG
>DNCF01000142.1 GCA_003484545.1 Massilia sp.
CACGCGGTGATCGATATCGGCAAGATCATCGAGCCCGATAACCGCGCCGATATCGATCACCGCGTGGGCGGTAAAACCGCCCAGCCTGCAATACCATCACTTCTTCGCCGCCACCCGCTTGGCCGCCGGCTTCTTCGCCGCCACGGTCTTGGCCGCGGCCTTGGCGGCCGGCTTCTTCGTGACCTTGGTCTCGACGGCTTCGCCATCCGCGCCTGCCGATTCGTCGTTCGCCGCAGCCTTGCCCTTGGCGGCCGGCTTGGCCTTGCGCTCCTCGAACTCGAAGCTGATCTTGCCGTCCTTGCCGCGCACCAGGAAAGCCTTGAACGGACGGCGCGTGCGCTGCGAAATAAAGCCCGGCAGCAGGTCGGTCTTGCCGTCGTTCAGCAGCTTGGCCATCTGCTCGGGCAGGATCTCCTGCTGCAGGATGATGCGGCCGCTGCGGAAGTCGCAGGTCTTGGGCTTGGCGACCTGGTGTTCGCACACGTAGGCCAGGCCCATCTCGTAGACGCCGCCATTGCACTTCGGGCAGGGACCGAGCGGGGTCTGGCCGGTGAAGTCGACGCCTTCTCCCTCTTCGCCCTCGGCCTGGTCCTGGCCGAAGTCGAACTCCAGCTTGAAGTTGTTGATGTCCTCGTCGCGCACGATGCGCAGGATGGCCGCGAACGGACGGCCCATCTTCGAGCGGAAGCCCTGCAGCGGACCGATGGTGCGGTTCTTCAGCAGTTCCTCGACCTCGTTGATCTCGAACTGGCGGCTGCCCGGCGTCTTGCTCATCGAGAAGTCGCACTTGGTGCAGGCGAAGCGGCGGTAGTTTTCCTTGACCACGCCGCCGCAATTCGGGCAAGGCGTCTGCAGGGTCGCGTATTCTCCCGGAATCGTGTCGTTGTCGTATTCCTTGGCGCGCTTGACGATGATCTGGGTCATCTGCGCGATCTCGCGCATGAACTCGTCGCGCGAGATCTTGCCCTTCTCCATCTGCGACAGCTTGTATTCCCATTCGCCGGTCAGTTCCGGCGCGGTCAGTTCGTTCACGCCCAGGCCGCGCAGCAAGGTCATCAGCTGCGAGGCTTTCGCCGTCGGGATCAGTTCGCGCCCTTCGCGCACCAGGTATTTCTCGGTGAGCAGGCCCTCGATGATCGCCGCGCGCGTGGCCGGGGTGCCAAGACCCTTGCCGGCCATGGCGTCGCGCAGCTCGTCGGAGTCGACCAGTTTACCGGCGCCTTCCATCGCCGACAGCAGCGTCGCTTCGGTGTAGCGTGCAGGCGGCTTGGTCACCAGGCCGTTCGGGGTCACCTTGTCGGCCAGGACCTTCTCGCCCTTCTGCACCGGCACCAGGGTGGCGCCATCCTTGTCGTCGCCGGTCGTGTCCTTGCCGTAGACGGCAAGCCAACCCGGGTTGGTCATGACCTTGCCCTCGGTCTTGAACTGATGGCCCGACACTTCGGTGAAGCGGGTCGTGACCAGGAACTCGGCCGGCGGGAAGAACACGGCCATGAAGCGGCGCGTGACGAGGTCGTAGAGCTTCTGTTCCGGCTCGGACAGGTTCTTTGGCGCGACACCGGTCGGGATGATCGCGAAGTGGTCCGAGATCTTGGTGTTGTCGAAGATGCGCTTGTTCGGCTTGACCCAGCCGTTCTTGGTGATCTGCTTGGCGAACTGGTGGTAGTTGTTGTTCTCGGCCAGCGACTCCATCGTCGATTTGACGGTGGCGATGTAGTCTTCCGGCAGGTGGCGCGAATCGGTACGCGGGTAGGTCAGGACCTTGTGCTTCTCGTACAGGGCCTGGGCCAGGCCGAGCGTGTTCTTGGCCGAGAAGCCGAAGCGGCCGTTGGCCTCGCGCTGCAGCGAGGTCAGGTCGAACAGGGCCGGCGCCATCGAGGTGGTCGGCTTCGATTCCTCGGTGACGATGCCCTGCTTGCCGCGGCAGGCGGCGACGATCGATTCGGCGGCAGCCTTGCTCCACAGGCGCTCGGCGCGCTTTTCCGGATCGTTCTCGTCCTTCTTGAATTTCTGGTCGAGCCAGCGGCCTTCATAGATGCCGGCCGCGCAGACGAACTCGGCGCGCACTTCCCAGTAGTCGCGCGGAACGAACTTCTTGATCTTGTCTTCGCGCTCGACCACGATCGACAGCGTCGGGGTCTGGACCCGGCCGACGGTGGTGAGATAGAAGCCGCCCTCTTTCGAGTTGAAAGCGGTCATGGCGCGGGTGCCGTTGATGCCGATCAGCCAGTCCGCTTCCGAGCGGCAGCGCGCGGCGTCGGCCAGCGGACGCATCTCTTCGTCGCTGCGCAGCTGGCGGAAGCCTTCGCGGATCGCGGCCGGCGTCATCGACTGCAGCCACAGGCGCTTGACCGGCTGCTTCGCCTTCGCGTTCTGCGCGATCAGGCGGAAGATCAACTCCCCTTCGCGGCCCGCGTCGCATGCGTTGATCAGGGTCGAGACATCCTTGCGCTTGATCAGCTTGTTCAGCACCTTGAGGCGCGACTCGGTCTTGGCGATCGGGTTCAGCGCGAAGTACGGCGGAATCACCGGCAGGTGCTGGAAGCTCCACTTGCCGCGCTTGACGTCGTACTCTTCCGGCACCGCGATTTCCAGCAGGTGGCCGACCGCGGACGAGAGGATGTATTCGTCGGATTCGAAATACTCATCGTGCTTGGTGAAGCCGCCCAGCGTCTTGGCGATGTCATTCGCGACGGAGGGCTTCTCGGCGATGATGAGGGTTTTGGTCATAAAGTTTCTCGTCTTACTTATTTATTAGAGGTTTGGCTCGCGCATCATACATGCTTGGCGGCGTCCCCGCTCTTTGCGAAGTGTCTTAGTGGTAACAGTCTGGAATGAGCGGCCAATGATAAGCGCGTTATCGCGCTGTTCGCAAGTGGACTCTGCACCTCTGTTGTGCAAGCTTGCGCTGCATTGGGCCGAAAACGCGCAGCCCTTTCCCGGCGTTGACAATGCGGCCAGGAATGCCTTCTTCCATGAAAGTGGGCGCTTTCCTACATGGGATCGGACACCATTCCGATAGGACTGGCGCGGCCGTGCGCGCAAGATCACCCTGTTGGCGGACTTGACGCCGCCGTTTGATGGAGGAAATGACCATGAGCGACAAACACAAAGGCATGGTGAACGAACACGGACGCAGTGTCTCACGCGAGAAGATGGTGCCGGTGGCCGAGGGCAGCCAGCAGGGCAAGCCACCGGGCGCGGTGGCGTCGTCGGCGCCGAATTCGCAGTCCTGGACGCCGAACGACGACCAGCGTCCTTCGGGCAACATGCAATCAGAAAATATGAACGCCGGCCAGGCTTCGGTGGGCGGCAATCCCGACCGCGGACGTGGCGGCGTGGCCGCCCAGCAAGGCGGCTGGAGCGCGCGCCAGAAGGGCCAGCGCATGCAGGCGCGCGCCGAGGAAGACCGGCTCGGCATGTCGCAGCAATCCGGTTACGGCGGCCTCGAGCAGGACCAGCGCGCCGGCTCGCAGGAGTCGCCCAGCGGGCCGCCGGGATCACGGCAATCGAGCGTGAGCGGCGCACAGCAAGGCGGCCAGCCGGACCAGCCGGCGTCGGATTACGGCAAGGGCAAGCCCAGAGGCGGGCCGGACAATCGCTGAAGGATCGATAGGGCTGCGCCACCCAGGCGCGGCCCTGTACTTCGAATCGCTACCAATGAAAACGGCCTGCCGGATCGCGGCAGGCCGTTCATTTAATTCGCAAAAGCTTAGTGCAGCAGGCGCGGTGCCTGCTCGTCGTCGGCGCCGAACAGGTCGTCGAACATCAGCGCGTCCGGCTCCTTGCCCTGGCTCCACATGAGCATGAGGACGATGATCTTCAGCTTGCTCAGCGTAACCGGCGACTCGTCGACCGCGAGCGCGCGTTCGATGATGATCTCGCGTTGCACCGGCGTGATGAGCCTGGCGCTTTCGAGGAACTGGATGAAGCCGATCGCGGCGCTGCCGAGCTCGTTATACTCCTCGTCCACGTAGTAACGGGTGCCGGTGGAAGCGACCACGTCGGCCAGCTCTTCGGCGGCCATTTCATTCAGACCCGTGAGCCAATCGATGGCTTCGCAGATCTCGAAGTCGTCGAAGCCGACGGCGGAGAGCTTGCGCGCCAATGCAGCCGGCTCGGGGCAGGCTTCGGGACGATAGTACGTCTCGTAGAGGTAGACCAGGATGTCGAACATAGTGACGCTACTGTAGCAGCTAAGCTCGTACGGGCACAAGCTTGCTGCGTGCATGAGCATCCTCAATGCGTATTTCGTCGTTTTTCGGCCTTATCGGTTCATATAGGCTAGTAAGTAATGATCTGTGCGGCTTCTACATCGAACAGCTGTCGACGCGGCAATCAAGGCGCGGTCATCAACCATGTACGCGTTGCACCTTTCCACCTGGCAGTCGCTCGAGCATGCCCGCCATTTCCAGCGCCAGCAAGCCCAGGCTTAACTCGCCGATGCTGCTGCCGCTGCGCAGCAGCAGCGTATCGATGTCGACCGGCTCGTGGCCAAGCTGCTCGAGCAATCCGAGACACTCCGTCTCGCTCGGCGGTGCGCTTGCGACATCCTGCGCAAGCGGCGAGACGCGCATCGCCTCGAGGATTTCGCCGACCGTCTCGACCAGGCGCGCACCGTCGCGGATCAGGGCGTGACAGCCCTTGGCCAACGGCGCATGGATCGAGCCGGGCAAGGCGAACACCTCGCGCCCCTGCTCGTTCGCCACCCGCGCCGTGATGAGCGAACCGGACTGCGCCGCCGCTTCGACCACCAGCACGCCTGCCGACAAGCCGCTGATGATGCGATTACGTTTCGGGAAGTTGCCCGGCGTCGGCGGCGTACCCAGCGGATACTCGCTGACGATGCAGCCCTCATGCGCAATGCGTTCGCCCAGGGCGCGGTTGCGGCTTGGATAGAACAAATCGGCGCCGGTGCCGACCACGGCGATCGTCGCGCCCGCTCCTTCCAGTGCGCCTTCGTGCGCGGCGGCATCGATGCCCAGCGCCAGCCCGGACACGACGCACACGCCGGCACGCGACAGGCTGGCCGCGAAATGCCGCGCGTTCGACTTGCCCTGGCTGGTGGCGTTGCGGCTGCCGACGATGGCCAGCGCCGGACGCGTCAGCAATTCGCTGCGCCCATTTATATAGAGCAGCAGCGGCGGATCGGGGATGTTGGCGAGGCTGGCCGGATAGCCGGGATCGCCCAGCGCCAGCAGCGCATGCGCGGGATCGTCGAGCCAGGCGAGCAGCGCATCGCGCAGTCGCAGGGTGGCGGTGGAC
>DNCF01000141.1 GCA_003484545.1 Massilia sp.
TTCCACCACCGCCCCGGTCCCGGAGCGCCGCACGCGCTGCCGCCGGGCTGCGAGATCGCCAAGATGAACGACCAGCACGCCTACCTGCGCCTGCCCGAGGGGCACCCGCTGTGCAGTGAACTGGCGGTGGGCGACCTGGTCGGCTGCGGCATTTCGCATCCGTGCACGACCTTCGACAAGTGGCAGCTTTTGTTGGCGGTGGACGACGATTACGCCGTGCGCGGCGCCTTCAATACCTTCTTCTGAAAGGGCGGGGCGGTAGGCTACAATTCTTGCTCGACCTTCCAGAGAGCCGCCATGCCTGCCACCCCACCGTCGCTGTTCCCGCCGATCCAGCCCATCCGCCACGGCATGCTCGCCGTCGACGAACTGCACACGATCTACTGGGAGGAAGTCGGCAATCCGAACGGCATCCCGGTGCTGTTCCTGCACGGCGGTCCGGGCGCCGGCCTGTCTCCCCAGCACCGCCGCTTCTTCGACCCGCACGCCTACCGCGTGATCCTGTTCGACCAGCGCGGCGCCGGCAAGTCGACCCCGCTGGGCGAATGGCGCAACAACACGACGCAGCTGCTGATCGAGGACATCGAGCGCCTGCGCATCATGTTCGGCATCCCGCAATGGCTGGTGTTTGGCGGTTCCTGGGGCTCGACGCTGGCGCTGGCCTATGGCCAGGCGCACCCCGAACGCTGCCTCGGCTTCGTCCTGCGCGGGATCTTCCTGTGCACCGCGGCCGAAGTCGACTGGTTCCTGCACGGCGTGCAGTGGTTCTACCCCGAGCTGTACGAGGAATTCATCGCGCCGATCCCGCCCGCCGAGCGCGGCGAGCTGCTGCAGGCCTACGCACGGCGCCTGCTGTGCGACGACCCGGCCGTCTACTGGCCGGCGGCGCGCGCCTGGAGCCGTTTCGAGGGCCGCCGCGTGTTCCTGCTGCCGCAGGAGGAAGAGCAGCCTTCCGACACGCTCGACCTGGGCGTGGGCCGGCTGGAAGCGCACTACATGGCCAACGGCGCCTTCCTGTCGGAAGACCAGCTGGTGCGCAACATCGGCCGCATCGCCCATTTGCCCGCCGTGATCGTGCAGGGCCGCTACGACGTCATCTGCCCGCCGTTGTCGGCGCACCGCCTGCACGCGGCGTGGCCGGGCGCGAAGCTGCGCATGATCCCGGACGCCGGCCACGGCGCGCTGGAGACGGGCATCGCGCGGGCGCTGGTCGCGGCCACCGAGCAGTTCAAGCGCAACAAGCGTTTCGATTGAGGCGGGGCGCATTTCTGCGCCGCGCGTGCGGCTGCTACACTACGCCTGACACACCCACAACGCCAAGAAACGTGTTCCCATGAATATCCAGATTAGCGACATCGGCCACATGATCCAGCTGGCGATCGCGCCCGTGTTCCTGCTGACCGGCGTGGGAACCAAGCTGACGGTGCTGACCAACCGCCTGGCGCGCATCATCGACCGCACGCGCGTGCTGGAAGACCGGCTGCACATCGCCGCCAACGCGGACTACACCGAGGAACTCGAAGTGCTGTACCGGCGCTCGCACCTGATCAACTACGCGATCAGCTCGAGCACTGCGTGCGGCTTCCTGGTCTGCCTGGTCATTGCCATGCTGTTTTTCGGCGATTCCACCAACATCAGGCTCGACAAGTACATCGCTGCCTCCTTCGTGCTGGCAATGCTTGCCCTGATCTTCAGTTTCATTTTTTTCCTGCGCGAGATCTTCATCTCCTCGCGCTTCATGCGCATGCGCCACGACGCCAGCCTGGCGCCGCCGGTGCGCCGCAATTAACCCAAGAATCGAGTACCCCATGCACGACTACCAGCGCCCTCCCACCCTGCACCGCTACGGCATGCGCAGCGACCTCGAGCAGGCGCTCACGGCCGGCCAGTTCCGGCTCGTCCCGACCGGCGGCTTTTTGACCCTCTCGTTCTCGCGTGCCTGGAACAAGACCCTGTTCGATGTGCTCGCCCCGGCCGACTGCTGCCTGGTGATCCACAACACCGAGGAATTTGGCGAGCGCCTGCACCGCGCCGTGCAGCGCGCGCTGCCCAACTGGGCCGGCATCGACGGCGCCGTCGAATACGGTTCGCGTTCGCCGCTGGGCGCCGCCTTTACCAAGAGCGCGGCCCAGGCGCGCGAGCAGGAATGGCAGTTCGCCTGGCGCTCGCTGTCGCCGAACGCGAGCCTGAATCCGGTGGTGGTTCGCATTGGCAGCATCGAGCAGTTCGCGGAGTTGCGGGCGCCGGAGAGTCATCTGGTGTAAGTGGTTCGCACCGGTAGGGAAGGTGGGTTCGAGAACCCACCCTACGACCGTGATCCCGGGCGGTAAAACATGCACATCGATGGATGCGCTTTTGTAGGGTGGGTTCTCGAACCCACGCGGTACGACGCCAGCACATCGAAGCGCTACCCGAACGTTTAGAACCCCCGCTCCACGATTTCACGGTTTAATGCCGTGATGACAAACACCGCCTACCCCCACCTGCTCGCACCGCTCGACCTGGGCTTCACCACGCTGAAGAACCGCGTGATGATGGGCTCGATGCACACCGGGCTCGAAGACCGCTTCTACAACTACGGCAAGCTGGCCGCCTTCTACCGCGAACGCGCGGCCGGCGGCGTCGGCCTGATCGTCACCGGCGGCATCTCGCCGAATCGCCAGGGCTGGCTGCTGCCGATGGGCGGCACCCTGAATTTCATCGGCGACGTGCCGAATCACCGCCGCGTCACGCGCGCCGTGCACGAGGAGGGCGGCAAGATCCTGCTGCAGATCCTGCACGCCGGGCGCTACGGTTATCAACCCTTCGTGGTCTCGGCCAGCGCCACCAAGTCGCCGATTTCTCCCTTCAAGCCGCGCGCGCTGACCGAGCGCGGCATCGAGGCCACCATCCGCGCCTATGCGCGCTGCGCGAAGCTGGCGAAGATGGCCGGCTACGACGGCGTCGAGGTGATGGGCAGCGAGGGCTACCTGCTGAACCAGTTCCTGTGCGCGCGCGTGAACACGCGCAGCGACCGCTGGGGCGGCCCGATCGAGAACCGCATGCGCCTGGCGCTGGAAGTGGTGCGCCGCATCCGCCAAACGGTCGGCCCCGACTTCATCATCATGTACCGCCACTCGGTGCTCGACCTGGTCGAGGGCGGCAATACCTGGGAGGAGGTCGTGACCGTCGCCCACGCGCTCGAAGCCGCCGGTGTGACCATCCTGAACACCGGCTACGGCTGGCACGAGGCGCGCGTGCCGACCATTGTCACCTCGGTGCCGCGCGCGGCCTTTGCCGGTGTGGCGGGCCGCTTGCGCAAGGAGGTCGGCATTCCGGTGGTGGCCTCGAATCGCATCAACATGCCGCACGAGGCCGAGACCTTGCTTGCGCGCGGCGACGCCGACATGGTGTCGATGGCGCGTCCCTTCCTGGCCGACGCCGCCTTTGTCGCGAAAGCGGCAAGCGGACGCGTCGACGAGATCAACACCTGCATCGGCTGCAACCAGGCCTGTCTCGACCACACCTTCGCCAACAAGCGCGCCAGCTGCCTGGTCAATCCGCGCGCCTGCCACGAGACCGAACTGGTGTATGCGAAGACCACCCAGCCGCGCCGCATCGCGGTGGTGGGCGCGGGACCGGCCGGCCTGTCGGCGGCGACCGTGGCGGCCGAGCGCGGCCATCAGGTGACGCTGTTCGAAGCATCGAACCGCATCGGCGGCCAGTTCAACGTCGCCATGCAGATCCCCGGCAAGGAGGAATTTGCCGAGACCATCCGTTATTTCGGGCGCAAGCTGGAAACGACTGGCGTGCAGGTCGCGCTGAACCGGCGCGTCACGCGCGAGGAGCTGCTGGCGCAGGACTTCGACGAGGTGATCGTCGCCACCGGCGTGCGCATGCGAAAACCCTCCATACCCGGCATCGAGCACCCGAAGGTGCTGTCCTACCTCGAGGTCCTGCGCGACAAGGCCCGCGTTGGAAAACGCGTGGCGATCATCGGTGCCGGCGGCATCGGTTTCGACACCGGCGAATTCCTGCTGCACGATCCCGCACACCCGCTGCCCCAGCCGGTATCGACCTGGACCGGAGAGTGGGGCGTCGACCTGAACGTCTCGACGCCGGGCGGCCTGGTGCAACCGGTGCCTGCCCACCCCTACCGCCAGTTGTGGCTCCTGCAGCGCAAGGCCACGCGGCCGGGCGCGGGACTCGGCAAGACCTCGGGCTGGGTGCACCGCGCGGCGCTCTCCCGTGGTGGTGTCAGGATGATGGCGGGCGTGCAGTACGACCGCATCGACGACGCCGGCCTGCACATCACGGTCGGCGGCCGGCAGCAGGTGCTGGAAGTGGACAACGTGGTGATCTGCGCCGGGCAGGAGAGCCTCGATGAGCTGACGGTCGCCTCGGCCGCCGGTGCGGCCGGTCCGCGCTTCCACAAGATCGGCGGCGCCTCGCTGGCGGCCGAGCTGGATGCGAAGCGCGCGATCCGCGAAGGGGCGGAGCTGGCGGCACGTTTGTGATGAATGGTTGTGGGACGCCCCGGGCGTGAACCAAGACCCGTAGGGTGGACGGGTCTCTCGTCCACGCGTTCAGATCACGCTGGAACACCAGTTCCGTACATGTTAAACGTCGCTTGAACGCGTGGGCGGCATAGCCGCCCACCCTGCATCCTTCAGTAGCTCAGCCGCAGATACACCCCGCGGTGGTACTCGTTCAAATAGCGAAGCAGGAAGTACTGGAAGTAGATGATCGAGAAGATTTCCATCGACTCTTCCGCCGTTACCATCAGCATGAAGGCGAAGTCGCGCACGCCGCCGGTTTGCGCCACATGGTGGCCTTCGATGGTCTCGAAGCCGATGGCCGCGAACACGAAGGCCGCGCCGGCCAGCGCGAAGTTGATCATGTAGACCTTCTTCAGGCGCAGCAGGAAGGGAATCATGTAGATCGCCACCGCGATGACGATGGCCGCCACCGGGATCGTCCACGCCACCGACAGCACGGGCACCGCTTCGAAGTGGGCGCCGGCCACCGCCTTGACCATCTTGCTCAGGATGATGCGCAGGTCGGCGAATTCGTCGACCGACATGAACAGGAAACCGGCCGCCAGGATGCGCCAGGCCAGGACGTCCTTGTGTCCGGCCACATGCGCCAGGCGCGCGGTCGCGAACAGCAGGCAGGAGGTGAGCAGCAGGTTCAGGGAAGAGAAATAGGTCGGGATGTTGTGCTCTTCGTAGAAGTCGAAGAGCGGCACCAGGCCGAGCGCCATGTCGTTGCCGGCGTAATACTTCAGCGCCATCGCGCCGCTGTGCGCCAGCACCAGCAAGAGTGCGAGGAAGAGAATCTTGCGATGCAGACCATACAAGTCGGACGGGCCGACGACGAGCTGGCGTGCCTCCGCGCGCAACGCCTGCGTATCGCTGATCTCTGCCATGACATCCCCTTTTTATTATTGATTGAAGTTCAACTTTCAGGATGATATTAGCAGAAATAATATAAATTATTTAATTATTCGATGCCGCAATGCAGCAGAAGTTGCGCTGTAACGACAGTGTGGATAAAAAAACAAGGGGTGCGTCGAAACGCACCCCCTTTTGACTGCCGACCACGCAGGAATCGCTTACTTTTTACGCACCACGACGCAGCCGATCGAGTAGCCGGCGCCGAAGGAGCAGATGACACCGTTCGCGCCCGCGGGCAGGTCGTCCTGGTATTTGTGGAAGGCGATGATCGAGCCGGCCGACGAGGTGTTGGCGTAGCTGTCGAGGATCACCGGCGCCTCGCCCGGCTCGGCGTCGCGCCCGAGCAGCATGCGCGCGATCAGGAGGTTCATGTTCAGGTTGGCCTGGTGCAGCCAGTAGCGCGAGACCTGCGGGATTTCCAGGCCGGCCGCTTCCACCGTTTCCTTGATCATCTCGGCAGCCATCGGGCACACTTCCTTGAACACCTTGCGGCCCTGCTGGCGGAACAGTTTATCGGCCTTGCCCACGCCCGACTCGTCGAAGCGGTTCATGAAGCCGAAGTTGTTGCGGATGTTGTTCGAGAACTTGGTCTTCAGTTTGGAATCGAGGATCTCGAACTGGTGCGCGCTGACGGCGGTATCGGCCGCTTCGATGACCATCGCGGTGCAGGCGTCGCCGAAGATGAAGTGGCTGTCGCGGTCGCGGAAGTTCAGGTGGGCGCTGGTGATTTCCGGGTTCAGCACCAGCACGGCGCGCGCCTGGCCGGTCTGGACGGCGGCCATCGCGGTCTGGATGCCGAAGGTGGCCGAGGAGCAGGCCACGTTCATGTCGAAGCCGAAGCCTTCGATGCCCAGCGCTTCCTGCACCTCGACCGCCATCGCCGGGTAGGCGCGCTGCATGTTGGAAGCGGCGACCAGCACCATGTCGATGTCGCTTGCCACGCGGCCGGCGCGCGCCAGCGCATCCTTGGCGGCGGCGACGCAGATCTCGGCCTGCAGCGACAGTTCCTCGTCCGAACGCTCGGGGATGCGCGAGGTCATGCGCGACGGATCGAGGATGCCTTCCTTTTCCATCACGTAGCGCGACTTGATGCCGGAAGCTTTTTCGATGAAGGCGCTGCTCGACGGTTCCAGCGCGGTGACGCTGCCTTCGGCGATGGCGGCGGCATTCTCTTGGTTGAACTGCTCGACGTAGGCGTTGAACGCCGTCACCAGCTCGTCGTTCGAGATGGAATACGGAGGCGTAAACAGGCCGGTGCCGCTGATGACGACAGTTTTCATAGGAGGACTTTCAAAGGAGATAACGGGGTGTTCCCCGCAGACTGACGGGGATTCTACACAATCGGGAAGTAGCTGGGAATTGTCGGGGTGTCTATTTTGTAGGCAGTTTCTTCGGTTCTAGATGGCGTCATTTGCCACATTGATATTGCATCCGTAGGGTGGGCACGGGG
>DNCF01000394.1 GCA_003484545.1 Massilia sp.
GAGCACGGCCCCTGCCCCCCGGCCGCGGCCGGCCTCGTCGACGCCGCAGACGATGTCGAGGTCGGTGAACGGCCGCAGCCTGGGCGGCAGGCCGGGATAAAAATTGATACGCTTCTTGCTCATTTCCGGGATTGTATGACGCGCAGGACGGCCTGCGCGCTTTCCTGTGCGCTGTCGCGCAGCAGGCTGTGGTGCATGTCGGTAAAGCGCGACGCCAGCCGGTCGCGCAGCGCCATGTCGTTCAACTGCGTCCAGACGGCCTCGGCCAGCGCTTGCGGGGTGGCCGCGTGCTGCAGGTACTCCGGCACCAGGAACTCGCGCGCCAGGATGTTCGGCAGCCCGATCCAGGGCAGGTAGCCCATGTGGCGCATGATTTCCCAGGACGCGCGCATCACCCGGTAGGCGATGACCATCGGCTTCTTGTGCAGCGCCACTTCCAGCGTGGCCGTGCCCGAGGCCACCAACACGGCGTCGGCCGCGGCAATCGCCGTGTGCGACTGGCCGTCGATGATCTTCAGGGACACGTCCTGGAGCCCCGCCCTGGCGACGATCTCGTCGAAGTAGGCGCGCTGCTTCTGGCCCGCCATCGGCACCACGAATGTCAGGGCAGGATCGCGCTTTGCAAGCAGGCCGGCCGCGCGGACAAAGGTCTCGGCCAGGTACTTCAGCTCGCCCATGCGGCTGCCCGGCATGATGGTGACCACGCGCGCGTTGGCTGGCAGGCCGAGCGCCATGCGCGCCGCCACGGTATCCGGCACCAGCGGGATCGTTTCGGCCAGCGGATGGCCGATGTAGGTCACCGGCACGCCGGCGTCGCGGTAGATCTGCTCTTCGAAGGGGAAGATCACCAGCATGTGCGAGACCGCGCGCTGGATCTTCCTGATGCGCCCGCCGCGCCAGGCCCAGATCTGGGGGCCGATGAAGTGCACGGTCGGGATGCCCCCGGCGCGCAGCTGCTCCTCCAGTCCGAGGTTGAAACCGGGGTAGTCGGCGCCGATGAAGGCGGCCGGCTTCTCGCGCAGCAGGCGGTCCCGCAAGCGGTTCTGGATGCCCTTGATCTCGCGGTAGCGCGGGATGATCTCGAACAGGCCGCGCACGGTCAGGGTCTCGATGGGAACGTCCGAGATGAGCCCCTGCTCGATCATGCGCGGGCCGCCGATGCCGTGGAAGCGCGCGTTGGGAAGGTGGGGACGCAGCCCCGCGAGCAGGCGTGCGGCGAGCATGTCGCCGGACACCTCGCCGGCGACCAGGGCCAGCGAGATGTCCGCGGACGGCGATTCAGCGGACGATGCCACGGCTGATGGTGCCGAGGAAGTCGCGCACGGCCTTGACGTCGGCCGCCGCCTCGGGTGAGGCACCCTCTTCCTGTTCCAGCGCCGCTTTCGCTTCCTCCAGCGTCAGACCCGAGCGGTACAGGTGCTTGTAGGCGGCGCGAATGCCGTCGATCCGGGCGCGCGTGAAACCGCGGCGCTTCAGGCCTTCGATGTTGACGCCGCGCGCGGCCGCTGGATTACCCGAGACCATCACGAAGGGCGGTACGTCCTGGGTCAGGCTGGTGTACATGCCGATGAAGGCGTGGGCGCCGATCTTGCAGAACTGGTGCACGCCGGCGTAGCCGGAGAGGATGGCGTGGTCGCCCACGTGGACGTGGCCGGCCAGCTGCGCATTGTTCGAGAAGATCGTATGGCTGCCGACCTGGCAGTCGTGCGCCAGGTGGACGTAGGCCGAGATCCAGTTGTCGTCGCCCAGGCGGGTCACGCCTTCGTCCTGGGCCGTGCCCAGGTTGAAGGTGACGAATTCCCGGATGGTGTTGCCGTTGCCGACTTCCAGCCGGGTCGGCTCGCCCTTCCACTTCTTGTCCTGCGGCGCGGCGCCGATCGAGCAGAACTGGAAGAACTTGTTGTCCTCGCCGATCGTCGTGTGGCCTTCGATGACCACGTGCGGCCCGACCACGGTGCGCGCGCCGATGCGCACGTCGGGACCGATGATCGAGTAGGGACCGACCTCGACCGAGCTGTCCAGCTCGGCCTTCGGATCGACGATCGCGGTGGGATGAATCTTGCTCATTACTGCTCCGTTCCCTGATCAGCTTTCTACTGCGCGGCCTGCGACGGCGCCTTCATGTCGGCCTCGGCGGCGCCACGAATGGTGCACATCAGTTCGCCCTCGACGGCGACCTTGCCGTCGACGCTGGCCACCGCCTTGTACTTCCAGATGCCGCGCGCGACGCGCAGGATCTCGACGTCCATCTTCAGCTGGTCGCCCGGCTCGACCGGACGCTTGAAGCGCGCGTTGTCGATGCCGACGAAGTAGACCACCGAGTTCTCGTCGGGCTTCACGTTCATGGTCATGAACGACAGGATCGCCGCGGTCTGGGCCATCGCCTCGATCATCAGCACGCCCGGCATGACCGGCTTGTGCGGGAAGTGGCCGTTGAAGAATTCCTCGTTGGCGGTGACGTTCTTGATGGCGGTGATGCGCTTGCCCAGCTCGACGTCGAGCACGCGGTCCACCAGCAGCAGCGGATAGCGGTGCGGCAGGTATTCCTTGATGCCGTTGATGTCGAGGGTGATCTTTTCGGTGTTAGTCGTCATGTTGTTCTGAAAGCTTTTTAATTGTTTTTTCCAGCGTGCGGATCTTCTCGCGCACGGAATTGAGGTTGCGTACGATCGCGGCCGACTTCTCCCATTCGGCGTTCTTCGCGAGCGGATAGAAGCCCGTGTACTGGCCCGGCTCGAGCACCGAGCGCGAGACCATCGAGCCCGACGAGATGTGCACGTTGTCGGCGATCTCGAGGTGGCCCAGCACCATGGCAGCGCCGCCGAAGGTGCAGCGGCTGCCGATCTTCGCGCTGCCGGCCACGCCGACGCAGCCGGCCATGGCCGTGTGGGCGCCGATGTGGCAGTTGTGGCCGATCTGGATCTGGTTGTCGAGCTTGACGCCATCCTCGATCACGGTGTCGGCCAGGGCGCCGCGGTCGATCGAGGTGTTCGAGCCGATGTCGACGTCGTCGCCGATCACCACGCGTCCGGTCTGCGGGATCTTGATGTAGACGCCCGCCTCCACCGCGAAGCCGAAGCCGTCGCCGCCGATCACCGCGCCCGAGTGGACGATGCCGCGCGCGCCGATGACGCATTCGCGGTGGAAGGTGACGTTGGCGAACAGGTGGGTGTCCTCGCCGATCACCGCGCCGCGTCCGACGAAGCAGCCATGCTCGATCACGGCGCCCGCTTTCACGACGGCGCCGGCCTCGATGGTCACGTGCGGGCCGACGTGGGCGGTCGGGTCGACCTCGGCGCCCGGATCGACCACGGCGCTCGGATGGATGCCCGCGGCCGGGGCCTGTTCCTCGAGCGACACGAAGTACTGGGCCGCGCGCGCGAAATAGGCGTAAGGGTTGGTGGTGACGATGCGGCTGCCGCCGTAGGTGGCGGCGACCGACGGGTCGTCCAGCGGCGACAGGATCAGGGCCGCGGCCGCGCTTTGCGCCGCCAGGGCGCGCAACTTGCTGTTCGAGAGGAAGCTGATCTGGCTGGCGTCGGCGCTGTCGAGCGGCGCGATCGAGGAGACGACGAGGTCGGGATTGCCGATCAACTGGCCGCCGAAGCGTTCGACCAGGTCGCCCAGGCGCACGCCACGGGTGGTTTTCGTTTGTTCCAAAATCTTACTTGTCCAGCTGTTTCAGGATCTTGTCGGTGATGTCGATGCGCGGGCTCGACCAAGCCGCTTCCTGCAGCACGGCGTCGAGCTTTTCCTGCTCGGCGATCTGTTCGATCAGTTTATAGGCCTTCTGGGCGATGGCGGCGCGCTCCTCGCTCTTGCGCTGGAACAGGTCTTCCTGGAACTCGCGCTGCGTGCGCTGCACGTCCTTTTCCATGTCGAACAGTTCGCGCGCGCGGCGGGTGCGCTCGATGTCGGTCAGGCGCGGCGCGTCGGCGTCGAACTTCTCGCTCATCTGCTTGAATTTCGCCACCATCTCCTCGGTGGTCTTCTGGCGCTTCGAGAATTCGGCCTGGATCTTGGCGTCGGCTGCCTTCGCCATCTTGGACTCGGTCATCAGGCGCTCGGTAAACACGAAGCCGATGCGGCTTGGCGCCGTTTGCGCCTGGGCCAGCGGAGCAGCGCACAGGGCTGCCAGCAGCAAGGTCCCGGGCAAGGCTTTGAGAGTTTTCAACATGATTCTCCGCGGTGAAAGTGTGACGTTCCGGGGATCTTAGAAACCCGTCCCCATCTGGAACTGGAAGCGTTCGAGCTGGTCGCCCGGCTTCGCGTTCAGTGGCTTGGCAAACGACAAACGCAGGGGGCCGACCGGCGAAATCCAGGACAGGCCGATACCTGCCGAATAACGGAATTCCTTCAGGCGGATCGGATTGTCCTCCTGGAACACCTGGCCGCCGTCGGCGAAGGTGAACCAGCGCAGGCTGCGGTCCTTGCTGCTGCCCGGGAACGGGAATTGCAGCTCGAGGTTGCCGATCACGCGCTTGGAGCCGCCGATGGCGTCGCCATAGACCGGATCGACCACGCCCAGGGTCGAGCTCTCGTAGCCGCGCACCGAACCGATGCCGCCGGCGTAGAAGTTCTTGAAGACCGGGTAGGCGTCCTTGCCGATGCCCTTGCCGTAGTCGAATTCGCCACGCACGGCCAGCGTCATCCAGCTCGTCAGCGGACGATACCACTGATGTTCATAGACGGCGCGGAAGTACTTGGAGTCGCCGAACACGTCGACCTCGAGGTTGGCGCGCTGGTAGCGGCCGTAGCTCGGGGTCAGCGCGCTGTCGCGGCTGTCGCGGCCCCAGGCCACGGTCAGCGGGATCGACACGCTCTTGCCGGTGCCCACGCCATAGTTCAGGGCGTCGGCCGGATCGTTCGGCCCGCCGTTCTGGGCCACGAACTCCCGGTACAGGGCCGGGCTGGTGGTGTCGGTGGTCAGCGTCGTGCGTTCCAGGCCGGCGCCGAAATAGACGGTGTCGGTTTCCGAGAACGGCACGCCGAAGGTCATGTTGCCGCCGGTCTGGCGCACCGTGTACGAACCGATGTTCGACAGCGGCGGACGCGTCGTGCGGTAGTACAGCTGGAATGCGCGCGAGATGCCGTCGTCGGTGAAGTACGGGTTGGTCTGCGAGAACGCGATCGTGCGGCTGTACTTCGAGGTGTTCAGGTCGAGGCCGACGGTGTTGCCGCTGCCGGCGAAGTTGGCCTGCTGGATCGAGGCGGTGAAGGTGAACTTCTCGGCCTGCGAGAACGAGCCGCCGATCATGAAGTTACCGGTCGGGCGCTCCTCGACCGTCAGGTTGACGTCGACCTGGTCGGTGGTGCCCGGCGACTCCGGGGTCTCGACCTTCACGTCCTTGAAGTAGCTGAGGCGGTCGACGCGGTCGCGCGAGAGCTTGACCTTGCTGGCGTCGTACCACGAGCTTTCGAACTGGCGGAACTCGCGGCGGATCACCTCGTCGCGGGTGACGGTGTTGCCGGCGATGTTCATGTGGCGCACATAGGCGCGCTTGCCCGGGTCGACCACGAAGGTAAAGGCCACCTGGCGCTTCTCGCGGTCGAGCTGCGGGTCGGCGTTGACGTTGGCGAACGCGTAGCCGAAGTTGCCGAGGCGCTCGGAGATGCGCTTGATCGAGGCTTCCTGCTTGGCGCCCGAATAGACTTTGCCCGGCTCGAGCAGGATCAGCCGGCGCAGCTCTTCCTCGCGGCCGAACATCTCGCCGTCCATCTTGATGTCCGAGACGGTGTACTTCTCGCCTTCGGTGATGTTGATGGTGAGGTAGATGTCCTTCTTGTCCGGGGTGATGGCGACCTGGGTCGATTCGACGTTCGCTTCCAGGTAGCCGCGGTCCAGGTAGTAGGACTTGATCGCTTCCAGGTCGCCGGTCAGCTTGGTCTTCGAGTACTGGTCGGCCTTCGAGTACCAGGTGAACCAGCCGGACGTGGACAGCTGCAGGATCTCGCGGATTTCCTTGTCCGAAACGACCTTGTTGCCGACGATGTTGATCTGCTTGATGCGCGCGACCTCGCCTTCGTCGACGTTGAACATGACGTTGACGCGGTTGCGTTCGATCGGCGTGACGGTGGTGGTGATCTTCACGCCGTACATGCCGTGCGAGAGGTACTGGCGCTTGAGTTCCTGCTCGGCGCGGTCGACCGCGGACTTGTCGTAGATCTTGGCTTCGCCCACGCCGATCTCGCCCAGGGCCTTGACCAGCATGTCCTTTTCGAATTCCTTGGCGCCGGTGAAGTCGACGTTGTTGATCGCCGGGCGTTCCTCGACCAGCACGATCAGCACGCCGTTTTCTTCTTCCAGGCGGATGTCCTTGAAGAAGCCGGTCGCGTACAGCGCCTTGATGGCGGCGATGCTCTTCTCGTCATCGAAGGTCTCGCCCACGCGCACCGGCAGATAGGTGAACACGGTGCCGGCCTCGGTCCGCTGGATGCCTTCGACCCGGATGTCCTTGACGACGAACGGATTGACGGCGAGCGCAGGACCGGCGCACAGCGCCAGCACGGCCGCGCCGATCAGGCTGCGGCGAATGAACGGCAGGGCAAAACGATCTGGTTGTGAATTCATTGGCTAAATCAACGGGTCAGTCATTGGACAACATACATATTCTTGTTTGCCGGTGCCGCGGAAAAGTCAGAGCAACCTTCCCAGGTCATTGAAGACGGCGAGCGCCATCAGCATGAACAGCAGGCCTACCCCTGCGCGTTGAGCGAATGCCTGGATTCGCTCGGACAGGGGACGCCCGGTCAAAACTTCCAGCGAATAATACAGCAAATGGCCACCATCCAGCACTGGAATTGGTAACAGATTCATTACACCCAGGCTCACGCTGACCACCGCGATAAAGCCCAAAAACGTCGCGAGGCCCATGCGCGCTGTCTGTCCGGCATAGTCGGCAATGGTCAGCGGACCGGTCACGTTCTTCAGCGAAGCCTGGCCGGTGACGATCTTGCCGATCATCTTGAAGGTCAGCGCCGTCATCTCCCAGGTGCGGCGCGCGCCCTTTGCCAGCGCCTCGACCGGGCCGTCCTGCACGGTGACAAAATCGACGGCAGGCGCCAGCTGGACCTGGGCCACGCCCTGCCCTTTCGGGTCGCGCTCCGGCGTGAGCGGCAGCGTGATGGCGGCGCCGTCACGGCGCACCCGCAGCTGCAGCGCGCGCTCGGGCGCGGCGCGCACGGTGCGCACGAAGTCGCCCGCGTCGCGCAGGGCCTTGCCGTCGACGGCTTCGATCA
>DNCF01000085.1 GCA_003484545.1 Massilia sp.
TCTTCCGATCTCCACAGCAGCGTGGCGCCGCGCGTGCCCCAGCGGCGCGCCAGGTCGCGGTCGTCGCGCGTCCTGACCCGGTCCTGCAGCAGCACGTAATCGCAGTCGCCGCCCTGCACGCCGGCGAACGGCAGGCGGCCGAAATAGGCGAACGAGGCGCGTTGCGCCGCGCTCACGTTGGTGTCGATGCAGTTCGCGTTCGGCGGCAGCTTGGCGGCGATCGCCTGGGCCACGCCGGCGTAGCTCTTGCTGTAGTTCAGGTCCGGCAGGAACAGGGTCATCAGGAGCACCCACAGCAGGATCAGCCCGCTCGAGGACAACACCACCGCGCGCCACAGCACGGCCGGCTGGCGCGACACGCGCCAGCGCACCAGCCAGAACCAGCCGATCGACACCGCGGCGGCGACGGTGAAGGCGACGATCCCGAATTCCGGCTTGAAGCCCGGCACCAGCTTGAGGGCATTGTGCGCCAGCTTGGCCGGCCAGCCGGTCAGCTTGGCGATCCAGAACAGCCAGATCAGGGCGGCCAGGGTGGTCAGCGCCATCACCGAGAACCAGTCGATGGCATTGATCGCGCCGCGCTTCATGGTCGGCAGGCCGAAAGCGGCCATCAGGGCCAGCAGCGGCAGCAGTTTCAGCAGGTCGCCGTTTTCCGGCGACGGATCGCACAGGGTGAGCAGGGTGAGGGCGCCGAGGAAGGTCAGCGGCAGCACGATGTGCAGCATGTTGCGCTCGCGCCGCCAGGCCCAGATGGCCCAGCCGGCAAACGGCCAGGCCGGCCAGAAGAACCAGACGCCGACGCGGAAGAAGGCGTTGATCGAATTCCAGTTCGGCAGGCTCAGCTGCTCCGCGTTCCAGGCCAGCCAGGCCGGCACCGGCGACTCGCCATGCGGCTGGACGATGGTGGCGGGCAGGATCCAGACCAGGGTCAGCAGCGCGGCGACACCGACGGCCAGCGCCAGGTGGCGCAGGGAGTTGGCAGCCGGCAGGCGGAAGAAGCGCGTGCCGAGGAACAGCGCGGCCACCAGGGCCAGCGGCGACAGCGGGCCGCGCGTCAGGGTCAGGGCGCCCAGCGACAGGCCGACCAGGGCGGCGTTGCGCAGGCTGGCGCTCTCGATGTAGCGCACCGCGCGGTAGAGGAAATAGGCGAGCAGCGAACCCTGCAGGGTGACGGCCAGGGTCTCGTGGCTGTACAGCAGCAGGCCGAGCGAGCCGAGGTAGACCAGCACGGCGGTGTCGGCCAGGGTGCGGCCGTAGTCGTCCGGTTCCGGCTGGCCGCCGAAGGCCAGGCGCAGCGGCTGGGCTTCCGGCCGGCGTCCCAGGTGGAAGGCGGTGTACCAGAGCGACATGGTGCCGAGCACGAAGATGCCGATGTTCGAGACGCGCGCGGCCAGCACGTCGCCCAGCAGCCAGCCGAACAGCTTGATGCAGAGGGCGCCCAGCCAGAACGCGAGCGGGCCCTCGTCGGTCACGGCCAGGCCGGCGATGTTCGGGTACAGCCAGTCGTGCAGGCCGCCGCGCGCCATCGTCCACATGATGCCGAAGCTGCCGGCGTCATCCTTCCACGGATCGCGGCCGATCAGTCCCGGCAGGATATACAGCATGCCGAGCGCGTACAGCGCCCAGCGCGGCAGGGCCAGCGTGGCGGCGGCGGGGAGGCGGACTGGTTTCATCGATAAGTCTGATGCGAGGAATTAATGTCGCGCTAGTATAGCGGCGAATGAAAAGGCGAAAAAAAAGAAGCCGGAAACCGGCTTCTCTTGTGCCCTGTACAGGCTGGGAAGCCGCGCGGGCTTCCTTGAGTTTCGTGCTTAGCCGTTGGCGACGCTGGTCTTCGAACCGACGGCACCGAACTTCTGGCGGAACTTCTCGACGCGGCCAGCGGTGTCGACGATCTTGTGCTTGCCGGTGTAGAACGGGTGCGATTCAGCCGAGACTTCGATCTTGATCAGCGGGTATTCCTTACCTTCGTAGGTAGCGGTTTCGCGGGTCGAGATGGTCGAACGGGTGATGAACTTGAAATCGCACGACACGTCGTGGAACAGGACTTCGCGGTAATCCGGATGGGTATCGGTCTTCATGATTCTGCTTTCGATGAGTTGGTAGCCAAACAGCACTTCGTCGGTCGTCCTGCTTCTTGACCCGATTGCCGATCACTTGCCAGAGGTTGATGTACTGAACCCACGATTATAAAACGGCTGTTCAGGCAAGGCAAGCGTAGGGCAGGGAAATAAAAAGGGCGGCCCAGGCCGCCCTTGTCGATGCTTCTGGCGAAACTTAGCCGCCGCGGCGCATCATGTCGAAGAACTCCACGTTGTTCTTCGTCGCACGCATCTTGTCGAGGATGAACTCCATCGCCTCGATCTCGTCCATCGAGTACAAGAGCTTGCGCAGGATCCAGATCTTCTGCAGCTGGTCCGGCTTGATCAGCAGTTCCTCGCGGCGGGTGCCCGACTTGTTCAGGTTGATCGCCGGGTAGACGCGCTTCTCGGCCAGGCGGCGCTCGAGGTGGACTTCCATGTTGCCGGTGCCCTTGAATTCCTCGTAGATGACGTCGTCCATGCGCGAGCCGGTTTCGATCAGGGCGGTGGCGACGATGGTCAGCGAGCCGCCTTCCTCGACGTTACGGGCGGCGCCGAAGAAACGCTTCGGACGCTGCAGCGCGTTGGCGTCGACACCGCCGGTCAGGACCTTGCCCGAGGCCGGGATCACGGTGTTGTAGGCGCGCGCCAGGCGGGTGATCGAGTCGAGCAGGATCACGACGTCCTTCTTCATTTCGACCAGGCGCTTGGCCTTTTCCAGCACCATTTCCGCGACTTGCACGTGGCGGGTGGCCGGTTCGTCGAAGGTCGAGGCGACGACTTCGCCGCGCACCGAGCGCTGCATTTCCGTCACTTCTTCCGGACGTTCGTCGATCAGGAGGACGATCAGGGTGACGTCCGGGTGGTTTGCGGTGATCGCGTGCGCGATGTGCTGCAGCATGACCGATTTGCCCGACTTCGGCGAAGCGACCAGCAGGCCGCGCTGGCCCTTGCCGATCGGCGAGATCAGGTCGACGATGCGGCCGGTGATGTTCTCGGCGCCGTTCATGTCGCGCTCCAGGCGCAGCGGTTCCTGCGGGTGCAGCGGGGTCAGGTTCTCGAACAGGATGCGGTGCTTCGACGCCTCCGGCGACTCGCCGTTGACCTTGTCCACCTTGACCAGCGCGAAGTAGCGTTCGCCATCCTTCGGGGTACGCACTTCGCCTTCGATCGAGTCACCCGTATGCAGGTTGAAGCGGCGGATCTGCGACGGCGAGATGTAGATGTCGTCGGTCGAGGCCATGTAGCTCGCATCGGGCGAACGCAGGAAGCCGAAGCCGTCCGGCAGCACCTCGAGCGCGCCGTCGCCGAAGATCTGCTCGCCCTGTTTCGCGCGCTTCTTCAGGATGGCGAACATCAGTTCTTGTTTGCGCAGGCGCGCTGCGTTGTCGATATCGAGGCTGATCGCCATCTCCAGAAGGGCGGAGACGTGCATTGCCTTCAGTTCAGATAAGTGCATGTTGTGTGGGTGTCCCGTGACGGGAAATTAAGGTAGGGGAGGGAGCTGCGTGGGTTAGTCAATTGGGAGGCGACCGGGATCGATCGGTTTCCCGTCCAGACAATGGCGGCAGTGCGGGCGCGCTGCCGCGGCTCAACGAACGTTCTGTGAACGCCCGATTAAATGTTGCTGTCGATGAAGGCGGTCAGTTGACCCTTAGCCATTGCGCCGACTTTTTGCGCGGCCGGGACGCCGTCCTTGAACAGGATCAGGGTCGGGATGCCACGGATGCCGAACTTGGCCGGCACGGCCTGGTTGGCGTCGACGTCCATCTTCGCGATCGTGATCTTGCCATCGTATTCCTTGGCGACTTCTTCCAGGATCGGGGCGATCATCTTGCACGGACCGCACCACTCGGCCCAGAAATCGACCAGGACCGGACGCTCGGACTTGATCACGTCGGTTTCGAAAGAAGCATCGCTGATGTGTTTAATGTTTTCGCTCATGTTTTCCTCAAATTAGAGGTAAGGATCAATGTACGCCTGGAGCTTGATAACAGCTCATCCGGCTTCCGTTTGCTGATGGAACTGGTTGCAACACGATGGTGGTGCCAAAGTGCGCAAACTCAATATTGGAAGGGCGTCGAGAGGACGTCAGGCGGGGAATTTAGGTCGAATAATACCTTATTTTCCCAAAAAGTGGTCGGACGTTTGTTCAAATCTTAACACGCCACCGCCGAGCGCAATTGGTCGAGCGCGATCGGCTTGCGGAAGGTGCCGGCGACATGCAAACCGAGTACCCGCGCCAGCTCGCTGGCAGCGTCGCGCACGCCCGCATCCATGCCCGACAGCAGGATCACGCGCCCGTCGAAACCGCGCGCGGCGGCGGCCTGCAGGAACTCGATGCCGTCCATGTCGGGCAGGGCCAGGTCGCAGATCAGGGTGTCCGGTCCCTGTTCCTCCAGCGTCGAGAGCGCGTGACGGGTGGTGGCCTCGGCGAACACTTCGCGCACACCCACTTGTTCCAGCATGTCGGTTAACACTTCCAGCATGAAATGGTCGTCGTCGAGCACCAGCACGCGCGGCGGCGGGACCGATCTGGCAACGACGGGCTCATCCATACAAACGGTTCCGGAGATTTTTTGACTGGAAGGGCATTATGGGCGAGAAAAGCCATGCCGTGCGCATACGCGTCAAAAAAACCTGGACGGCCGTCGCGTTCGGTCCACGTTCAGCCCACGCTGCCCGTGAACTGGTAGAGCCGGCCCGGATGCCACATCGTCACGATCGAGGCGACCCGGCCGCCGGAACTGGTCTTGCGCTTGAGAACGAGACAGGGTTCGCGCACGTCGATCGCGAGCAGCTCGGCCACTTCGCGCGGCGCGCCGAGGGCCTCGATGGCGTAGGTGGCGCCCTGCAGCGGGGCCACGGCCATCAGGTGTTCGTTCGGGGTGATGGCGTTGAAATCCTGGGCCAGGTAGTCCGGCGCGCAGGCCGGGTTGACCCAGCGGTCTTCGAGCTGGATCGGCACGTCGTTCTCGAAATGCACGATCAGCGAATGAAACAGGGAGCTTTCCTGCGCCAGGTCGAACTGCAGGGCCAGCGCCTCGCTCGCCGGCGCCTCTTCCAGCAGGTGCAGCGCGCTGC
>DNCF01000385.1 GCA_003484545.1 Massilia sp.
TTGCCGTCGGCGTCGCGGGTCACGACCGAATACACGAGGCCGCGTTCCCCAAGGTACACCTGGCGCGCGCCGCTGGCGTGGGTGACCATGGAAGGCTTGCCTTGCGCCGTCATCGCGCTCGTCGCTTTCGGCACGAGCGCGCGGGCTTCAGCCGGGGTGGGCGCGCGCAGCTGGCCGGTCTGGGCATCGCGCACGACGACCATGCCCTGTTGCTGTTCCTGGGCGGCGCCGTGACGCGGCATGAAGGCGCAGATGGCGGCGAGCGGGAGCGCCGCAAAGAGCTTATTGGGTGACATGGTGGTCTCCGGAAGCTGCAGTTTTCAGTGTCTTGCGGCGCATGAAGCTCAGCGCGCCCAGGCCCAGGGCCAGCATCATGTAGAGCGAAGGTTCCGGCACCGCCGTGACGACTCGGACCGTGTCGAGCCCGATGTAGTTCAGGGAATCGGCATTGCCCACGTAACGGAAGGCGAAACGGCCTTCGCCCTGGAGGTTCAGGCCGGCGCTCCATTGGGTCCAGTCGCTCGGGTAGCCGGCGCCCGCTCCGCCGACGGTGGTCAGCAGGGTGGTGAAACTGCCGCCGCCGCCGCTGCCCGGCGCCCAGCGCACCTCGAGGTAGTCGGCGGAGCCCGGCATGGCCGCGTGCGCGGTGTAGAAGGACAGGTTGGTCAGGCCGCTGAGGGACAGGAGCGGGGTGATCAGCCAGTTGTCGACGACACCCTGGCCGTTCGCGGCGCCCATGAAGCTGGCGGCGGCGTAGGCGTTGGCCGCGCCGGACTGGGCGCCGAAGACGTCGGGATTGCCCTGGAACCAGGTGATGCCCGCCGGCACGCTGTTGTTCACGAGCGTCCAGCCCGGCAGCGAGGCGACGTCCCCGAAGCCTTCGTTGAGCACCTCGATGCCCGCGGCGCCGGCGGCCCCTGGCGCGAGCGCCGCCAGCGCAAGCGTGCCGGCCGCGGTGTACGACTTGAGTAGTTTCATGGGATAGTGCTTTCATGCGGAGCCAGAAAAGATGGCTGTTCCACTCGCGCTGGCTGACACGAGGCCATGGTTGAGTTCATCATATGAGCGGAACGATGGCCAACCTTGATTTCTATTCAAGTGAGTACGAACTCAGCGGTTATTGGCTGCGGCGTGGTGCGCACGGTGGGGCGGACGCGTGAGCCAGGCCAGTGGGCGATCGGCTTTGCGTAGGGTGGGCACTTGTGCCCACGCTGTATAGAACCCATGCAAACCACCGGATTATTCGGCTGTTGCGGACGATGGAGTCCTACGGTTTGCACAGGTTGAGACCGCGTGGGCTCGAGAGCCCACCCTACGAAAGGCAAAAGCGGGAGAATTGACAGGCGCGGACGATGGACGCCCGCGCCGGGAGGAAAACGATCAGCGCGCCGCCAGCCAGCTGCGCACGCGCAGCTTGCCCACGATCCCGATCGGGAAGAAATAGATCGACAGTACGAACAGTACGCCCAGCCACAGCATCCAGCGGTCCGGATGCAGGGCGGCGGCCAGCAGCGGCACGCCTTCCAGGGCGTTCGAACCGTGCGCCATCAGCTCCTTCAGGTAATTCTGCGCCAGGATGAACAGCGCCGCGCCGACCACCGCGCCGTACATCGTGCCCATGCCGCCGATGACGACGATCAGCAGGATGTCGGTCATGACTTCGAAGCCGAGCGAGGTCTTGGGGCCGACGTAGCGCAGCCACAGGGCCATCAGCGCCCCGGCCAGGGCCGCCACCAGGGCTGCCAGGCAGTTGGCCCAGATGCGGTAGACCACCGTGCGGTAGCCCAGCGCCTCGGCGCGGAACTCGTTCTCGCGGATCGCCTGCAGCACCCGGCCGAAGGGCGAGTTCACGAGGCGCAGCAGGAACAGGAATAGTACCACGGACCCGAAGAACACCAGGTAGTAGGTCAGCAGCCGGCCGTCGATGGCGCGCCCGAACACCTCGTTTTCCACCAGCGTGAAGCCGGGCGTGAGCACTTCCGGCACGCTGAAGGTCTTGCCGTCCTCGCCGCCGGTGAAGTCCGACAGCTGGGAGGCCAGCACGGCAAAGGAAGAGGCGACAGCCAGCGTGATCATGGCGTAGAAGATGGCGCGCACGCGCAGGGCGAACAGACCGACCACGAAGGCCAGCGCCAGCGCCAGCAGCAACGCCAGGCCCAGGCCCTTCATCGCCACGCCCCAGGTCGGCTCGTCGACGGAGGCGAGGGCCAGGCCGATGCCGTAGGCGCCGATCCCGTAGAACATCGTGTGGGCGAACGAGACGATGCCGGTGTAACCCAGCAGCAGGTCGTAGGAAGCGACCAGCACGATGTAGACGCAGATCGTGGCGGCCATGTTGAGCGGACGCGCGCCGCTGGTCAGGAAGGGCGCGAACGCCAGTCCCAGCAGGATCAGGATCAGCACCGCGGACAGGATGCGGCTGCGCGGCAGGTCGCCGGAAAGGAGTCGGGTCATCGGGTTCAGGGCCATGTCAGCCTCGCATCTTCGAATACAGCCCGGCCGGGCGCCACAGCAGGATCGCGATCATCAGGATGATGTTCGAGACCAGCGCGATCTTCGGCGCCAGGAAGCCGGCATAGTTGGCCACCAGGGCCATCAGGAGGGCGCCGATGAAGCAGCCGCCCACCGAGCCGAGGCCGCCGATGATGATGACGATGAAGATCATGATCATGATCTCGCCGCCCATCGCGGCCGACAGGGTCTCCTTGTACAGGCCCCACATCACGCCGCCCAGGCCGGCCAGCGCCGAGCCGGCCGCGAACACGCCGACGAACAGGCGGCGGATGCGGTAGCCCAGGCTCTCGACCATCTCGCCGTTCTCGACACCGGCGCGGATCAGGAGGCCGATCTTGGTGCGGTTCAGGGTCAGGAACATGCCCACGAACACCACCAGGCCGACGATCACCGCCACCAGGCGGTACTTCTCGATGGCGGCGTCGCCCAGGAAGATGGCGCCGCGCAGGCTTGTGGGCAGGGGCAGGGCGATGGTCTCGGCGCCCCAGATCACGTGGATCAGCTGTTCGGCGACGATCATGCCGCCCATGGTGATCAGGATCTGCTTCAGGTGCTGGCCGTAGACCGGCATGATGATCACGCGCTCGAAGGCCCAGCCCAGCAGGGCCGTGACCAGCATGGCGACCGTGACCGCCAGGCCCAGCACGCCCAGGTTGACCAGCAGCGAGTCCATCTCGAGCCAGCCGCGCATCGGCAGCAGCACCATGGTGGCGGCGAAGGCGCCGACCGAGACGAAGGCGCCGTGGCCGAAGTTCAGCACGTTCATCAGGCCGAACACCAGGGTCAGGCCGCTGGCCATGATGAAGATCATCATGCCCATCGCGAGGCCGGCGATGGTGAGGGTGACCCAGGTCGGGAAGCTGCCGACCAGCGGCAGCATGAGCAGGGCGATGGCGGGCACCAGCAGCAGCGGCGCGATGTCGCGCGGCGCGGCAGGTAGCGGCGTATCCGCCTTGGACAGCGGCGTGTCTGCCTTCGGCAGGGCGGCGGCGCGGGGGAGGGTAGCACTCATCGTGTGGCTCCTATTGGTGGGAGTCGAGCGACAGGCCCAGGAGGCGCTGCTGCAGCTCGTCGTCGTTGGCCAGCGCGGCCATGCCGCCGGCATGGGCCACGCGGCCGTCGTCCATCACGCTCACGGTGTCGCCGAGCGAGCGAACGAAATTGAAGTTCTGCTCGACCAGCAGGATCGTGGTATCGGTGGCCTTCAGCTCGCGGAAGGCCGCGATCAGGCTCTGCACGATGGCCGGGGCCAGGCCCTTGGTCGGCTCGTCCACCAGCAGCAGCTTCCTCGGCTCGACGATGGCGCGGGCGATCGCCACCATCTGCTTCTGGCCGCCCGAGAGGTTCCCGGCCGGGTAGTTCCAGAATTTTTTCAGGGCCGGGAAGAAGCCGAAGATCCAGTCGAGCCGGGCCTGGTCCATCGGCCCGCTGCGCGCCGCCAGGTGCAGGTTCTCGCGCACGGTCAGGTCCGAGAACACGGCCATGCTCTCGGGGACGTAGGCGATGCCCAGGCGCGCGATGTCGGGCGTGGCCAGCTTCGTGATGTCGCGGCCGTCGAAGACGATCGAGCCGGCGCTGGCCTTCCACAGGCCCATGATGGTGCGCAGGGTGGTGGTCTTGCCGGCGCCGTTACGGCCGAGCAGCACCGCCAGGCCGCCGCGCGGCACGACCAGGTCCACGCCTTGCAGGATGTGGTACTGGCCGATGTGGGTGTGCACGCCGGAGAGCGTGAGCAGCGGCGCGCCGGCCTGCTCAGGCGATGGCGGCTGCGGGTTCGGTTTCGGGTGTTCCAAGATAGGCTTCCTGTACGATCTTCGATTGCATCACTTCGGCGGGCATGCCGTCCGCGACCAGGGTGCCGTTGTGCAGCACGATGATGCGGTCGGCCAGCTGGCGCACCACGTCCATCTTGTGCTCGACCAGCAGCACGGTCTTGCCGGCGTCGCGCTTGACGGACTGGATCAGGTCGAGCACGACCGGCACCTCGTCCACGCTCATGCCGGCGGTCGGCTCGTCGAACATCAGGATCGACGGCTCCAGCGCCAGCAGGATCGCCACTTCCAGCTTGCGCTGGTCGCCGTGCGAGAGGGCGCCGACGCGGGCGTCGCGCTTAGGCGACATGGCCACGCGCTCCAGGTAATGCTCGGCGCGCTCGATCAGCTCCTTGTGGCCGAACCAGACCGAGAACATGTTCAGCCCCAGGCCGGCGCGGCTCTGCACCGCCAGGCGCACGTTCTCCATCACCGTCAGGTTGGGGAACAGGTTGGTGAGCTGGAACGCGCGCCCGATGCCGAGGCGGGTGCGGCGCGCGGCGCCATGGCGGGTGATGTCCTGGCCGCCTACCAGCACCTGGCCGGAAGTGGCCGGCAGCTGGCCCGAGACCAGGTTGAAGTAGGTGGTCTTGCCGGCCCCGTTGGGGCCGACGATCACCGTCAGCGTCCCCGGGTAGAAGTCCGCCGTCACCGCGTTGACCGCGACGTGGCCGCCGAAGCGGATCGTCAGCTCGCGGGTGGACAGCGAGGGTTGGGCCTGGGTCGCCATGTCAGCGCTTGTTCTTGACCGGCAGCGGCATCTCGCTGGCCGGGATCTCGCGCACCAGTTCCAGCAGGTCCCACTCGTTCGCCTGGTTCTTCTTGATGCGGAAGTGGTACATCGACTGGATCGCCTGGTGGTCTTCCTTGCGGAAGCTCATCTGGCCCTTCGGCGTGTCGAAGCTCATGCCTTCCATCGCCGCGACCAGCTTCTCGCTGTCGATTTTTCCACTGCGGTCCGGGACCTTCGACAGCGCGTTGAAGACGGCGCTGGCGGCGGCGAAGCCGCCGGCGGTGAACATGTCGGGCGGGACCTTGAAGCGTTTCTGGTGCTCGGCGACCAGCCAGTCGTTCATCTTGTTCTTCGGGAAGGCGTAGTAATAATAAATCGTGCCTTCGGTGCCGGCGTAGCTCTTCCAGGTCTTCATCACCGGCAGGATGTTGCCGCCCGGGGCCAGCGCGATGCCGTAGCGTTCGGGCTTCATGTCGGCGATCTTGTTCATCGGGTTCGGGCCGGCCCAGACGATGCCCAGCACGCGCGGCTGCGGCTTGTCCTTCAGGGCGTCGAACAGGCGCTGGGTCGAGGCGGTGAAGTCGGTGGCGGTGGCGGGCGCGTATTCTTCGTGCACGACCTTGGCCTTGCTGCCGGTGGCGCTGAGGGCTTCCTTGCCGGCCTTGATGGCGTCGCGCCCGAAGGCGTAGTCCTGGGCCAGGAAGGCGACGCTGCCGCCCTTCAGGGTGCTGGCGGCGGCCAGCGCGTCCTGCATCGAGCTGCGCGCGGTGCGGAAGATGTACTTGTTCCACTTTTCGGCGGTGATGGCGTCGGCCACGGCCGGCTCGATGATCAGGACCTTCTTGTATTCCTTGGCCACCGGCAGCATCGCGATCGCCGAACCGGAGGAGGTGGTGCCCACCGCGATGTCGGCCTTGTCGTCGCCATAGGCTTCGGCCAGCAGGGTGCGGCCGAGGTCGGGCTTGCTCTGGTCGTCCTTGACGATGACCTTCAGCTTGCGGCCGTTGATTTCCATCTTGCCGCCGGTGAGGTATTCCAGGCCCATCATGAAGCCGGTCTCGGTCTCCTTGGCGTAGGCTTCGAGCGGGCCGGTCTTGCCGGCGATGAGGGCGATCTTCAGGTCGGGGCCGGCGGCCAGCGCGAGCGGCGCGCAGGTAGCGGCGAAGGCGGCCAGCATGGCTGCGCTCATGGGCTTGACGAGAGGTTTGATCAGGTGGTTCATGGTGTCTCCTGTGATTCTGATTCTGTTTTAAGGAAGCCGCGACAGGAACTGGCGGATCGCGCCCAGCGCTTCCGGCTCGGTGAGCATCGGCGCATGGCCGACGTTCGGCACTTCGGTGTATTCCATCGTGGGGGCGGCGCGCCGCATCCACGCGACCTGCTCCGGTTCGACCAGGTCGGACAAGGCGCCGCGCACCAGCAGCGTCGGGCGGCGATGCGCCAGGCGCCGGAAGGCCATGCGTCCGGCAAGCGATGTCGGCCGCAGTTTACCCGTTTGCAATGCCAGCGCAATATTCGGGTCGTAGCGCAGGGCCAGCTGGCCGGCCGCGTCGGGCTCGAAGGCGCGCCGCGCCCACTTGTCCCATTCCTCGTCGGGGCTGTCGGGGAAGGCGCAGGCGTTGATGTCCTTCAGGTAGCCGGCCGCGTCCTGCCAGGAGGAGAGCGCATTGCAGCGCCCGGCGTAGCCGGCGATGCGCGCCAGGCCGCGGGTCGAGAGCACGGGGCCGACGTCGTTCAGGACGGCGCCGGCGATCAGGTCGATATGGCGCACGGCCAGCGTCATGGTGATCAGGCCGCCCATCGAGGTGCCGAACCAGTCGACCCGGCCCGCTTCGCTGTTTGCGGTCACGCGGGCGATCAGGGTCACCATGTCGGCCACGTACTGCGGCACCGTGTACAGCCGCGGGTCGCGCAGGCGCTCCGAGCGGCCGCGGCCGGCGACGTCGGGGCAGACCACGCGGTAGTCCATGCACAGGGCGCGCGCCAGGTCGTCGAAATCGTCGCCGACCCGGGTCACGCCGTGCACGCAGACCAGCACGCGCGTATTCGACGGGTCGCCCCACTCCTTGTAGGCGATGCGGTGCAGGCCGGCCGGCGAGCTGCACTGCACGCTTTTCAATCTCGCTTCGCTCAGTCCCTGCGCCATCGCCCGCTCCATCCTGACAATATTGTCTGCCTCTACCGCCGTCACCAACATTTTAGCTGGCAGTGCGATTAGAATTCTACCAATTCTGAGGAGACACCCCGATTCCAACACTTACGGAGGGCACAATGAAATCAAGCATGTTAACCGGCAAAACGGCACTCGTGACCGGCTCCACCTCCGGCATCGGCCTGGGGATAGCGCGCGCGCTGGCCGAACAGGGAGCAAACATCGTCTTCAACGGCTTCGGCGACGCCCAGCAGATCGAGAAGCTGCGCAATGACGTCGGCGACGCCTTCGGAGTCCAGACCGCCTACCACAACGCCGACATGTCGAAGCCGGAAGAGATCGAAGCGATGATGGCCTTCGCCAGCGCCAAGTTCGGCGGCGTCGACATCCTGGTCAACAACGCCGGCATCCAGCACGTGGCGAACGTGGAGGACTTCCCGGTCGAAAAGTGGGATGCGATCATCGCGATCAACCTGAGTTCCGCCTTCCACACCACCCGCCTGGCCCTGCCCGGCATGCGCCAGAAGAACTGGGGCCGCATCATCAACCTGGCCTCGGTCCACGGCCTGGTCGGTTCGGCCGGCAAGTCGGCCTACGTCGCCGCCAAGCACGGCCTGGTCGGCTTCACCAAGGTGACCGCGCTGGAGAATGCCCAGACCGGCATCACCTGCAACGCGATCTGCCCGGGCTGGGTCCTGACCCCGCTGGTGCAGAAGCAGGTCGACGACCGCGCCGCGCGCGAGGGCCTGTCGAACGATGAGGCACGCCGCGCCCTGTTGCTCGAGAAGCAGCCGTCGGGCGAATTCGTCACGCCGGACGAACTCGGCGCGCTGGCGGTGTTCTTCTGCTCGCCGGCCGGCGCCCAGGTGCGCGGCGTGGCGTGGAACATGGATGGAGGCTGGGCGGCGCAGTAACCTGCTTGCCGCCTGACCGCTTTTCGTAGGGCGGGCTCTTGAGCCCACGCGATCTGGCCGGCCGATCAGGGGCGAACTCCAGCCTTGCCAACGGCGCGTGTCCGCAAGCGATGATCCGGCGTGGGTTCAAGAACCCACCCTACGAACTACGTGGCAGGTTTTCGTAGGGTGGGCTCTCGAGCCCACGCGGTCTGGCCGGCCGATCGGAGGCGAACTCCAGCCTTGCCAACGGCGCGTGTCCGCAGGCGGTGACCCGGCGTGGGTTCAAGAACCCACCCTACGAACGACGTGGCGGGTTTTCGTAGGGTGGGCTCTTGAGTCTACGCGGTCTCACCGGTCGATCGGAGGCGAACTCCAGCCTTGCCAACGGCGCGTGTCCGCAAGCGGTGACCCGGCGTGGGTTCAAGAACCCACCCTACAAACGACGTGGCGGGTTTTTGTAGGGTGGGCTCTTGAGCCCACGCGGTCTCACCGGTCGATCAGAGGCGAACTCCAGCCTTGCCAACGGCGCGTGTCCGCAAGCGGTGGCCCGGCGTGGGTGCAAGAACCCACCCTACGCACTACGTGGCGGGTTTTCGTAGGGTGGGCTCTTGAGTCTACGCGGTCTCACCGGTCGATCGGAGGCGAACTCCAGCCTTACCAACGGCGCGTGTCCGCAAGCGATGATCCGGCGTGGGTTCAAGAACCCACCCTACGTGCGACAATTCTGCCTTTACCTTCAGGCAGGATTTGCATGCAGCACTTTGAACGGCGGCGCGACCGCTTCGACCTCTTCGACCGCATGGACAGCCCGGCGGTCAACCTCGCCTTCACGCTCGACCTGCCGGACTTTCGCCCCTGGTGCAGGCAGCAGCAACTCGGCCCCTTTCACGTCCTGCTCTGCGCCGTCTTGCGCGCGGTGCTGGCGATCCCGAACTTCCGCTACCGCGTCTTCGAAGGCGAGGTCATCGAGGTCGAGCGCCTGATGCCCTCCTTCACCGTCACCAACCAGCACCACGACCTGAACTTCGCCCTGTTCGACTGGTCCGACGACCTGCGCGAGTTCGTCGCCCGCAGCGTGGCCGCGCGTGACGAGGCGAGCGCGATGCAGGAACTGAACGACAAGTACGCCGCCCTCTCGCCGCGCCAGGTCAAGGACCAGGTCTTCATCACCTGCATCCCCTGGCTCGACTTCACGTCCATCCAGCACCCGGCCGCCACGCTCGGTGCGCCCGACATCCCTTCGCTCGCCTGGGGCCGCTTCAGGGACGGTCCCGACGGCCGCCTGGCCCTGCCGTTCTCGGTCCAGGCCCACCACGGCTTCGTCGACGGCTACCACATCCACCTGCTGGCGCGGCGGATCGCGGCCGAGCTGGACGGCTTCATGGCTTGACCCGGAGCCCCGCGCAGGCGGCGGATTTCGCTTGACTCGAAAATATGATGGACATAATATGAAAGCCATCATATCCACGAACCCCGGCCACCATGAGCACGGAATCGAAGCAAACCCGGCGCGAACTGTCCCACCAGCGCATTCTCGACGCCGCCGCGCGCGCGGTGCGGCGCCACGGCTATGCCGGCGTCGGCGTGGCCGAGGTCATGAAGGAAGCCGGCCTGACCCACGGCGGCTTCTACGCCCATTTCAAGTCGCGCGACGCCCTGCTGGCGGCGGCCGTCGAGCACGCCGGAACGGGCAGCCGCAAGGCCCTCGGCCGGCGCATCGCCGCCAGCCCCGACGCCGG
>DNCF01000386.1 GCA_003484545.1 Massilia sp.
ATCTGGCTGCTGACGGTCTGCACCGCCAGGCCCAGGCGCTCGGCGGCGCGCGTGAAGTTCTTCTCGTCCGCCACGGCGACGAAGTAGCGCAAGTGACGTAAATCCATCTCCATACCTCCAGGGTATTGAACCCATACTAAATCAGTGTTGGACGCCCATCATTTTCGGGAATATCGTGTATTCACCTTACACATTATACGAACCGAATATGATTCGCGAAATCGAAACCACGCTGGTCGACGTTCCCACGATCCGCCCGCACAAGCTGTCGGTGGCGACCATGAACACCCAGACCCTGGTGCTGGTGCGCATTTTGTGCGACGACGGTATCGAAGGCTGGGGCGAGGCCACCACCATCGGCGGCCTGAACTACGGCGAGGAAAGCCCGGAGAGCATCAAGGCCAACATCGACGCCCACATCGCCCCGCTGGTCCTGGGCATGGACGCGAGCGGCGTCGCGTTCGTCATGAAAAAGCTGCGCAAGACCATCCAGGGCAACCGCTTCGCCAAGTGCGCGATCGAGACCGCGTTGCTGGATGCCCAGGCGCAGCGCCTCGGCGTGCCGCTGTCCGAACTGCTCGGCGGCCGGGTGCGCGACAGCGTGCCGGTGGCCTGGACCCTGGCCAGCGGCGACACCGCGAAGGACATCGCCGAAGCCGAGCGCATGCTCGAAGCGCGCCGCCACCGCATCTTCAAGCTCAAGATCGGCGCGCGCAGCCTGCAGGAGGACGTGAACCACGTCCTCGCGATCAAGCGCGCGCTGGGCGACCGCGCCAGCGTCCGCGTCGACGTCAACCAGGCCTGGAGCGAACTCGATGCGGTGCGCGGCATCGCCCAGCTCGAGGCCGGCGGCATCGACCTGATCGAGCAGCCGGTGGCTGCCTATAACCGTGCCGCGATGCGCCGCCTGGCCGCGCGCTTCGATGTCGCGCTGATGGCCGACGAGGCCCTGCATGGCCCGCTCGACGCCTTCGAGATCGCCCGCATCGAGGGTGCCGACGTGTTCGCCGTGAAGATTGCCCAGTCGGGCGGCCTGGTGCCGGCGCAGCAGGTCGCCACCGTCGCCCAGCTGGCCGGCATCGGCCTGTACGGCGGCACGATGCTGGAGGGCGGGATCGGCACGGCCGCTACCGCGCACCTGTGCGCCACTTTCACCGACCTGTCCTGGGATACCGAGCTGTTCGGCCCGCTGCTGCTGACCGAGGAAGTGCTCGAGGAGCCGCTGGTGTATGCCGACTTCGCGCTGCGGGTCCCGTCCGCGCCGGGCCTGGGCGTACGGGTCGACGCCGACAAGCTGCGCCGCATGCGCCGCCGCTAAGACCAACCAGGAGAGACTCGATGCTATTTCACGTAACGATGGAAGTCCAACTGCCGCCGTCCATGCCCAAGGACCAGGCCGACGCCCTGAAGGCGGAAGAAAAGGCGCTCGCCGCACGCCTGCAGGAAGAGGGCAGCTGGCGCCACCTGTGGCGCGTGGCCGGCCAGTACGCCAACGTCAGCATCTTCGACGTGCCGGGCAACGAGGAGCTGCACGCGCTGCTGATGTCGCTGCCGCTGTTCTCCTACATGCGCATCGCCGTCACCCCGTTGTGCCGGCATCCGTCCTCGGTCCGCGCCGGCGACCTTTGAATTCACCAGACCAATCAGGAGACAAGCATGAACCACCAACAAATCGAGCAACTGGCCAAGCAATGGATCGTGGACGCCGCCGACGGTCCTGCCAACCCGCGCGTGCAGGCCATCGTCCTGCGCCTGGTCGCCGACCTGTGCAAGGCGATGGAGGACCTCGACATCCAGCCGAGCGAATTCTGGAAGGGCGTCGAATTCCTCACCAACGCCGGCAAGAACAATGAACTGGGCCTGCTGACCCCGGGCCTGGGCCTGGAGCGCTTCATGGACATCCGCGCCGACGAAGCCGAGGCGCGCGCCGGCATCGAGGGCGGCACCCCGCGCACCATCGAAGGCCCGCTGTACGTGGCCGGCGCGCCGGAAGCCCAGGGCTTCGCCCGCCTGGACGACGGCAGCGAGAGCGAGCAGGCCGAAACCCTCTTCATGCAGGGCACCGTGTACGACGCCGACGGCAAGCCGCTGCCGGGCGCCAAGGTCGAAGTCTGGCACGCCAACCTGCTGGGCAACTACTCCTTCTTCGATGCGACCCAGTCGCATTTCAACCTGCGCCGCACCATCGTCACCGACGCCGAGGGCCGCTACGGCTTCCAGTCGATCATGCCGAAGGGCTACGGCTGCCCGCCGGGCGGCAGCACCGCGACGCTGCTCGGCCTGCTGGGACGCCATGGCCAGCGTCCGGCCCACATCCACTTCTTCGTCAGCGCCCCGGGCCAGCGCAAGCTGACCACCCAGATCAACATCGACGGCGACGAATACCTGTGGGACGACTTCGCCTTCGCCAGCCGCGAGGGCCTGGTGCCGCCGGTCACGCGCGTCGAGGACCCGGCCGCCATCGCCGCGCGCGGCCAGGACAAGCCGTTCTCGTCGATCGATTTCGACTTCCACCTGCACCGCGAGGTCGACACCGCGCCCAGCGCCCAGGTCGAACGCCAGCGCGCGGCAGCGTAAGCCTGCTTGAGCCAGACCAGAGGAGAACGCCATGATCCCGATCCATCCCGTACCCGTGCGTCCCGTGGGCAGCGACGTCGACCTCGACGCTCTGCTGGTGGAAAACCATGAAACCGGCGACCACCGCCTGCACCGCAGCGCGTTCACCGATCCGGCCCTGTTCGAGCTCGAGATGAAGCATATCTTCGAGGGCAACTGGATCTACATGGCCCACGAGAGCCAGATCCCGAACAACAACGACTACTACACGCTGCACATGGGCCGCCAGCCGGTGTTCATCGCCCGCAACCGCCAGGGCGAGCTGAACGCCTTCATCAACGCCTGCAGCCACCGCGGCGCCCAGCTGTGCCGCCTGAAGCGCGGCAACAAGGCGACCTATACCTGTCCCTTCCACGGCTGGACCTTCAACAACAGCGGCAAGCTGCTGAAGGTGAAGGACCCGGAAGACGCGGGCTATCCCGACTGCTTCAACAAGGAAGGCTCGCACGACCTGAAGAAGCTGGCGCGCTTCGCCAACTACAAGGGCTTCCTGTTCGGCAGCCTGAACCCGGACGTGCCGCCGCTCGAGGAATTCCTAGGAGAAGCGGCGAAGATCATCGACATGATCGTCAACCAGTCGCCCGACGGCCTGGAAGTGCTGCGCGGCGCCTCGACCTATACCTTCGAGGGCAACTGGAAGCTGCAGGCCGAGAACGGCGCCGACGGCTACCACGTCTCGGCGGTGCACTGGAATTATGCGGCGACCACCAACCGGCGCAAGGAAGCGGCCGAGCGCGAGGACAAGATCCGCGCCATGGACGCCGGCAAGTGGGGACGCCAGGGCGGCGGCTTCTACGCCTTCGACCACGGCCACATGCTGCTCTGGACCCAGTGGGCCAATCCCGAGGACCGGCCGAACTATCCGCGCCACGCCGAGTACGCGGCGCAGTACGGCAAGGCGACCGCCGACTGGATGGTCGAGCGCTCGCGCAACCTGTGCCTGTATCCGAACGTCTACCTGATGGACCAGTTCGGGTCGCAGATCCGCCTGCTGCGTCCGATCTCGGTCGACAAGACCGAAGTGACGATCTACTGCATCGCGCCGAAGGGCGAGTCCGACGAGGCGCGCGCCCGCCGCATCCGCCAGTACGAGGACTTCTTCAACGTCAGCGGCATGGCCACGCCCGACGACCTGGAGGAATTCCGTGCCTGCCAGGCGGGCTACGCCGGCAGCGCCATGCCCTGGAACGACATGTGCCGTGGCGCGTCCCACTGGATCCAGGGGCCGGACGAGGCGGCCAGGGAAATCGGTCTGGCGCCCGTGATGAGCGGCGTGCGCACCGAGGACGAAGGCCTGTACACGGTCCAGCACCGCTACTGGCTCGAGGTCATGCGCAAGGCCCAGGCCCAGCGACTGGCAGCCGACAAGGGAGAACAGGCATGAGCACCATCGCCATCCACGACGTGGCCGCCTTCCTGTACCGCGAGGCGCGCCTGCTCGACGACGAAGCCTGGGACGAGTGGCTCGAATGCTACCACCCGGACGCGCGCTTCTGGATGCCGTCCTGGGACGACGACGGCCAGCTGGTGAGCGACCCGCAGCGCGAGATCTCGCTGATCTACTACCCGACCCGCCAGGGCCTGGAGGATCGCGTGTTCCGGATCAAGACCGAGCGCTCCAGCGCCACGGTGCCCGATACCCGCACCAGCCACAACATCGCCAACATCGAGATCGAGAAGCAGGAAGGCGGCGTGGTCACGGTGCGCTTCAACTGGCACACGCTGAGCCACCGCTACAAGACCGACTTCTCGTATTTCGGCATGTCGCGCTATGTCATCGATTTCGGCGGCGATTCCGGCGGCGGCCAGCCGCGCATCCTGGACAAGTACGTCGTGCTGAAGAACGACTACATCCACCAGGTGATCGACGTCTACCACATCTAAACAGCTTCACCATAGCTTCACACATCGCCGCAACGCAGCCCGGCAGGGCGGCCTGCGGCCAAGGAGACCGACGATGAGCCATCACATCGCCCTGCAGTTCGAAGACGGGATCACCCGCTTCATCGCGTGCAACGACAAGGAAACCCTGTCGGACGCCGCCTACCGCCAGCGCGTCAACATCCCGCTCGACTGCCGCGACGGCGCCTGCGGCACCTGCCGCGCGCACTGCGAGTCGGGCAGCTACGACATGCCCGAGTCCAGCTATATCGAGGACGCGCTCGAGGCCGCCGACGCGGCCAGGGGCTTCGTGCTGGCCTGCCAGATGCGTCCGACCTCGGATTGCGTGGTCAAGATCCTGGCCACTTCGCAGGCCTGCAAGTCCGGCGCCCACAGCTACCAGGGCAGGATCGCCAGCGTGGAACGGTTCTCGCCCTCGACCATCCGCTTCGCGGTCGACGTCGAGGCGCCCGGCTTCCTGCCCGGCCAGTACGTCAACGTGCAGGTGCCGGGCACCGAGCTGACGCGCTCGTATTCCTTCAGTTCGGCGCCCGGTGCCGGGCGCGTCGAGTTCGTCGTCCGTAACGTGCCGGACGGGCGCATGAGCGGCTACCTGGCGAATGCTGCCGCAGAGGGCGACGCCATCAGCTTCGTCGGACCCTTCGGCAGCTTTTACCTGCGCCAGGTAGTGCGCCCGGTGCTGTTCCTCGCCGGCGGCACCGGCATCGCGCCCTTCCTGTCGATGCTGAGGAGCCTGGAGCAGGGCGGCTTCGCGCACCCGGTGCGCCTGGTGTACGCGGTGACCAACGATTGCGACCTGATCGGACTGGACGAGCTCGACCGCATCGCGCAGGCGCACCCGAACTTCAGCTACGTGACCTGCGTGGCGGCGCCCGAGAGCACGCATCCGCGCAAGGGCTACGCCACCGCCCACGTCGAGCCGGCCTGGATGAACGACGGCGAGGTCGACGTCTACCTGTGCGGCCCGCCGCCGATGGTGGACGCGGTGCGCGGCTGGCTGGGCGATATCGGGGTCGAGCCGGCCAGTTTCCATTACGAGAAGTTCTCGCCCAACGCAGGAGCATGAGATGAACGATCACGCAAACGCGCGAGCGCGTTTCAAGGACAAGGTGGTGGTGGTCACCGGTGCGGCCCAGG
>DNCF01000387.1:0-4442 GCA_003484545.1 Massilia sp.
TGAAGAAGCGCTCGATCGGCGGAGCGGCCGGCGCGGCTGCGGCGTGCACGTGCGCGCACAGGAACAGCGCCAGCAGCGTGGCCAGCCGGCGCGCGTAAGGATGAAGGAACATGTTTTTTCGATCAAGTTGTGATTGTCGGGGCCGCATTTGCGCCGTGCGGCCGGGCGGGCAGGGCAAAGGACCGGGTTGCGCAAGCCCGGTAACGCGTCACAGGTCCTCCCGGTGCAGCACTTTCGGCACGCGCGCGCCGCGCAGGCGGAAGGCATCGGGCATGCGCGAACCGAGCAGCGGGCGCAGGTAGAGCCGGAAGGCGTCGGTGACGTCGGTGCCGCTCTCGCTGATGAATTCGTCTTCCATGGTGCGCGTCTTGCCGGCCACCGCGTCCAGGGGCAGCAGTTCGTAGTCGACCGAATAGAAGCCGGTGCGGCGGATCGCTACCGAGCCGTCGGCGTCGCCCCAGAACGCGAACTGCACCGCCTTTTCTCCGACTTCGCGCGCCTCGCGCTGGTCGACATCCGAGACGCAGCCGATGAAGGAGCGCTGCAGGTAGCCGAAGGTGTCGCCGCGCACGCGCTTGATGCCGAGTTTGGTGCGGATCTCGTCGCACAGCAGGTCGGCCAGCGCGCCGGTGCCCGAGAGCTGCACGTTGCCATGCTGGTCGCGTTCGATCTCCTTTGCCAGCAGGGTCGCCACCGGTTCGCCCGAGGCGTCGTGGATGCCCTCCGAGACCGCGATCACGCAGCGCCCGTGACGCTCGACCATGGTCTTGACGTCGGCCAGGAAGCGTTCCAGCGCGAAGGTGCGCTCGGGCAGGTAGATCAGGTGCGGCCCGTCGTCCGGGAATTTCTTGCCGAGCGCCGAGGCGGCGGTGAGAAAGCCGGCGTGGCGTCCCATCACCACGCCGACGTAGACGCCGGGGAGGGCCGCGTTGTCGAGATTCGCGCCGGCGAAGGCCTGGGCCACGAAGCGCGCCGCCGACGGGAAGCCTGGCGTGTGGTCGTTGCCGACCAGGTCGTTGTCGATGGTTTTCGGGATGTGGATGCTGCGCAGCGGATAGCCGGCCTGGCGCGCCTGCTGGCTGACGATGCGTACGGTGTCGGCCGAGTCGTTGCCGCCGATGTAGAAGAAGTGCTCGATCTCGTGCGCGCGCAGCACCTCGAAGATGCGCTGGCAATACGCCATGTCGGGCTTGTCGCGGGTCGAGCCGAGGCTCGACGAGGGCGTGGCCGCCACCAGCTCCAGGTTGTGGCTGGTTTCCTGGGTCAGGTCGATGAACTCCTCGTCGACGATGCCGCGCACGCCGTGCAGGGCGCCGTAGACCCGGGTGACGCCGGGGAAGCGCCGTGCTTCGAGCGCTACCCCGACCATCGATTGGTTGATGACGGCGGTCGGCCCGCCTCCCTGTGCAACGAGGATCTTGCCAGATGACATATAGAACCTCCTTCAGGTTGTGGCGGACCGATGTCCGTCAAGCATTACATTACAGTGATGCTCCCTTGCCGATATTCTTGTCCAGGAACTTCTCGACCCGGCTCCAAAAATCGATGCTGTTCTTCGGCAGGTAGAAACCGTGGCCTTCTTCCGGATACTCGACCCATTCGACGTTCGGATTGGTGCGTTTGACGGCGGAATAGAACTTGGTGCCGTGGTCGATCGGCACGCGCACGTCGGCGCCGCCGTAGGCCAGCAGCAGCGGCTGCTTGATGCGCGCCGCCTGCTCGATCGGCGAGGTGGCCTTCAGCTGGGCTGCGTCCTTGACCTGGTCGCCGATCATCTCCGGCATGCCGTAGCGTTTCCACTCGGCCGACATGTCGCTGGTGTGGTTCGCGCTGCCGTACATCAGGTTGATGTCGGTCACGCCGACCCAGTCGACGCCGCACTTGTACAGGTCGGGGTCGTTGATCAGGCCCATCAGCGTCGCGTAGCCGCCATAGCTGGCGCCGGCGATGCAGACGCGCTTCGGATCGACCAGCCCCTTGTCGATCGCCCAGCGCACGCCGTCGGCGATATCGTTCTGCATGGCCAGGCCCCACTGCTTGAAGCCGGCCTTGTAGTGGGCGGCGCCGAAACCGGTGCTGCCGCGGAACTCAGGCTCCAGCACGACATAGCCGCGCGAGGCCAGGAACTGCGACTGCGGATGCCAGCCCCAGGAGGCGCCACGCACCCAGGGGCCGCCGTGCACCAGCACCACCATCGGCAGGCCGCTGCGCTTCTCGCCCGGCGGCATGGTCAGCAGGGCCGGGATCTCGAGCCCGTCGCGCGCCTTGTAGCGCAGCGGCTGCTGGCGCCCCATCAGGGTCGGATCGATGCCGGGACGGGTTTCGCCGGCCTTGCTGACCTGCTTGGTGTCGCGGTTGTACAGGTAGGTGGTCTCCGGGATCGCATCGGAGTAAGCGGTCACGAGCAGCCACGGCGTCTGCGCGTACTTGGGCGGCGGCGCGACCAGGTTGACCGTTGCCGGCAGCAGCTGGTCGACGGTCTGCTGGATCGCCTTCATTTCGGGGTCGAACCACTCGATCGAGGTCGCGTCGGTGGTGAAGTACATTCCCAGCGTCTTGGTGGGCGAGGTCAGGATCGTGCCGTCGAAGTCGTAGCCCGCGGTGCTCAGCAGCGGTTCCGGATTGATCTTGCCGGTGGCGAAATTGAAGGTGTGGACCGCGCTCGTGTCCTTGTTGTTGCGGGCAATGACGTACAGGGTGCCGTCCGGCCCGAACTTGAGCGGCGTGATGGTGTCCGGGTTATTGCCGTAGGCCTTGTAGCTGGCCAGCTTGCGCCACTGCTTCGTTTCCGGATCGAGGTAATGGATGGTGGTGGTGTCCTCGACCAGGCCGGTCGCCAGGCGCGGCTCGCCCTTGTGGTCGAGCAGCCAGCTGCTCACGTCCGCGACCGGCCGGGTCACCGGCTGCGTTTTCCCGGTGCGGGTGTTCAGGCGCAGCAGTTCGACGCGCGACTCGCGCTCGCCGGTTTTCAGCACCATGTTTTGGACATAGACGTAGTCGGAATCCTGGGAGCCGGTCTGGCCCAGCATATAGGTATGCCAGGGCAGCAGGCGCCTGGCGGTGCGGCTGGTGGTGGTGTCGTAGCCGCGGTCGGCCAGTTGCACCAGTTCGCTGCCGTCGCGGTTGACCGCGAACAGGCCCGGCGCGTGGCGCCGGTCGCCGGCGCCCAGGTGGTTGTCGCTGATGTCGAAGATCAGGCGTTCGCTGTTGACCCACTGGATATCGCCGATGTCGCCGTCAGCGTGCGAAGCGATGACCTTGCCGGTGTTGGCCTGCAGGTCGATGACCGCCAGCGCCCGCGGCTGGCCGGGGGTACTGGTGCGCGCGGCCAGGTAGCGGCCGTCGGGCGAGAGGACGCCGCTGGTAAAGGCGGCCTCGGAAAAGAAGCGCTCGATCGGCGGCAGGGCCGGGGCGGCTTGCGCCTGGACTGCCGGCGCGGCGTACAGCGACAGGGCAAGCACAAGGGCGCGGCCCAGTGCGGCTCGGGAAAACGACATGCCAAACTCCTGGTTTTGGAAACAATAAGAATAGTTGTTTCTTGAGAATAACATTTGTGCATGAAAAAAAGCTATTCTCATAGGATATTTTGTATGGCCGTTGCGCCGAAACAGCACTCGACCTGGGCGACTACTCCGGCGCCCGGATATAGTCCACCAGCCCGTTGCTGGCGCGGCTGGGCGGTGCGGTCAGCAGGCTGATCAGCACCACCGCCGCGATGCCGGCCGGCACGCCGAAAATGCCGGCCGACATCGGCGCGATATCGAACCAGGCCGCATCCATCCGACCGCCCAGTGCGGGATTGGTGCGGAACATATAGTAGAGGCAGGTCAAAAAGCCGACGAGCATGCCGGCAATCGCCCCGGACCCGTTGGCGCGCTTCCAGAACACGCCCAGCACCAGGACCGGGAACAGGGTCGAGGCCGCCAGCGAGAAGGCGGCGCCCACCAGCGACAGGATGTCGGCCGGCTTCTGCGAGGCGGCGTAGGCGGCGATGAAGGCCACGGCGAGCAGCAGCAGCTTCGAGATCGTCACCCGTTTCTGGGTCGAGGCGCCGGGGTCGACCAGCTTGTAGTAGACGTCGTGCGAGAGCGCGTTCGAGATCGCCAGCAGCAGGCCGTCGGCGGTGGAGAGCGCGGCGGCCAGCCCGCCGGCCGCGACCAGCCCCGAAATCACGTAGGGCAGGCCGCCGATCTCCGGCGTGGCCAGCACCAGCACGTCGCCGTCGATCGCGATCTCGGCCAGCTGCACCAGGCCGTCGCCGTTGATGTCGCTGACGCTGATGAGCGGATTGACCTTGTCGACGTTGGCCCAGTACGAGATCCAGGTCGGCAGCGAGCGGAAGTCGGAACCGACCAGGCTCGTATAGATGTCGTATTTCGCCAGCACCGCCAGCGCCGGGATGCTCAGGTAGATCAGCAGGATGAAGAACAGGGTCCAGAACA
>DNCF01000387.1:4778-4912 GCA_003484545.1 Massilia sp.
AGGGCGGCGGTGCCGAACATCAGGCAGAACACCAGGGCCAGGAAATTATTCCGGCGGGCGTTCGATTCGGCCTCGGTGGCGCCGGGGAAGGGCGCGGCGTGCGGCTGCGGCGGACGCGAACGCGCAAGCAGGCG
>DNCF01000383.1 GCA_003484545.1 Massilia sp.
CGCCGCCAGCGGCGCCGGCAGCTTGCGCGGCGTCACCGCCTTGCCGACGCTGAGGCGGCGCAGCAGGCCCTGCCCGGCCAGGCCGGTCTTGCGCCTCGGGATCAGCGCCCACACCAGCAGCACGACGTACATCAAGAGGTTCCAGCCGACGATGAACAGGAGCGGCGCCGACAGCAGGTCGACGCGGTGCGGATCGGCGATGCGGTCGAGCAGCGCGCCGGCAAACAGCGCCAGCAAGGGCAGCGCCGCCCAGAAGCCGGGCAGGCCGAGGGCGCGCTTCTGGAAAGCGGCAAAGGCCGGCGTGCGCTCGGCCAGGCGCTTGAGGATTTGCTCCGAGCGCTGCTGTAAAAATAGGTCCTGCGTCACCGCGCTCTTGCTGTCGGAAGCCTGCCAGGCCGCCAGTTCGCGCGCGCTGCGGCTGGCGTACTTGCGGTCATCCTCGCTGAGCACCTGGTGGCCGGTGTCGGCCGTTTCGATTGCGCGCACCAGCACGACGCGCCTTGCACCCTGTTCGTTCATGCGTCTCCCGGTTTATTGGATTGGCAACATCACACCCGCATTGTGCCGCAGATTCGCACCGAGCCCCAGCACCGGCCGCACGCAAGCGCTCAGCCGTAGGAAAACTACGGCACACGATTGACTTCAAGCGAGCTCGGGAGTAGCGTTTCCCAGGTGTATTGATGAGCTTTCCGGAAGAGGTAGCGAAAGTACATGCGAGGCCCACGATGGACCTCGGCATCGGGGACCGTGCCCCGCGCGGCCATGCCCCTTCAAACAAATGTTTAAAAAATATAAACAAAATACGGAGACAAATCATGAAACTGCACCGCACACTGCTGGCCGCCCTGGTCAGCGGCGCCCTGCTGGCCGCGCCGGCCTACGCGGCGATCAACCCGAACAAACTCGGCGCCGCCTACGACGCCACCAAGGCCAACGTCACCTTCAAGGTGTACTCGAGCAAGGCCACGCGCATCGAGCTCTACCTGTACAGCGCCGCCACCGGCAGTGCCGAGAAGGCGCGCTACGTGATGACGAACTCCAACGGCATCTGGAGCGTGACGATCCCGACCACGACGCTCTCCAGCCAGGGTTTGGGCGGCACGCTGTATTACGGCTACCGCGCTTGGGGCCCGAACTGGCCCTACAACGCCAGCTGGACCAAGGGTTCGAGTGTTGGCTTCATCAGCGACGTCGACGCCGCCGGCAATCGCTTCAACCCAAATAAGCTGCTGTCCGACCCCTACGCGCTCGAACTGAGCCACGACCCGACCACGGCGACCATGACCAACGGCACCATCTATGCCAGCGGCCCGCTGTACCGCAACATCGACAGCGGCGCGTCGGCGCCGAAAGGCATCGTGCTGGCCGGCGACACCCAGTCGATCGGCGTGAAACCGACCCGCGCGCTGAAGGACGACGTGGTCTACGAGGCCCATGTGCGCGGCCTGACCATGAACGACACCAGCATCGCCGCCGCCTACCGCGGTACCTACAAGGGCGCCGGCCTGAAGGCGGCCTGGCTGGCCAGCCTGGGCGTCACCGCCATCGAATTCCTGCCGGTGCAGGAAACGCAGAACGATACCAACGACAACGACCCGGCCAGCACCAGCGGCGACAATTACTGGGGTTACATGACCCTGAACTATTTCGCTCCAGACCGCCGCTACGCCTACGACAAGACGCCCGGCGGCCCGACACGCGAGTTCAAGGAAATGGTGAAAGCCTTCCACGACAACGGCATCAAGGTGCTGATCGACGTGGTCTACAACCATACCGGCGAAGGCGGCGCCTGGAACAGCGGCGACAAGACGACCTACAACATCCAGAGCATGCGCGGGCTGGACAACCCGACCTATTACAGCCTGACTTCGGACCTGCAGTTCTCCTGGGACAACACGGGTGTCGGCGGCAACTACAACACGCGCAATACCATTGCCCAGAACCTGATCGTCGACTCGCTCGCCTACTGGCGCGACAAGCTGGGCGTGGACGGCTACCGCTTCGACCTCGCCTCGGTGTTGGGCAACACTTGCCAGCACGGCTGCTTCAACTTCGACAAGATGGATTCCGGCAACGCCCTGAACCGCATCGTGGCCGAACTGCCGCCCCGCCCGGCCGCGGGCGGCAGCGGCGTCGACCTTGATCGCCGAGCCCTGGGCGATCGGCGGCAACTCCTACCAGGTCGGCGGTTTCCCGAGCGGCTGGGCCGAGTGGAACGGTGCTTACCGGGACACCGTGCGCAAGGCGCAGAACAAGCTGGGCAGCGAAGTCGTCACCACCGGCCAGCTGGCCACGCGCTTCGCCGGCTCGAGCGACCTGTACGGCGACGATGGCCGCAAGCCCTGGCACTCGATCAATTTCGTCACGGCGCACGACGGCTTCACGCTGAAGGACCTGTACAGCTGCAATAACAAAAACAATAGCCAGGCCTGGCCCTACGGCCCGAGCGACGACGGCGAAGACCACAACAACAGCTGGGACCAGGGCGGCATCGCGGCGGACCAGAGAAAGGCCGCGCGCAACGGCATGGCCTTGATGATGCTGTCGGCCGGCGTGCCGATGATGGTCGGCGGCGACGAAGCCCTGCGCAGCCTGAACTGCAACAACAATCCCTACAACCTGGACGCGACGGCCAACTGGCAGGGCTGGACCCGCACCACGGACCAGAACAATTTCCAGGCGTTCACGAAAGCCATGATCGCCTTCCGCAAGGCCCACCCTGCCCTGCGCGCGGCCAATTTCTACTCCAGCGCCGACAACAACGGCAACGTGATGGAGCAACTGCGCTGGTTCAAGCCGGATGGCGGCGTGGCCGACGCCACCTACTTCAACAACGCGGACAACCACGCGATCGCCTGGCGCATCGACGGGACCGAGTTCGGCGACACGGCCTCCGCCATCTACGTGGCGCACAACGCCTGGAGCGCGCAGGTGAATTTCACGCTGCCCTGGCCGGGCAGCGGCAAGAACTGGTATCGCGTGACCGATACTTGTCCCTGGGCCGAGGGCGCCGCCCAGGTGGCGACGCCGGGCAGTGAAGCCCTGGTCGGTGGCGAGTACACGAACTACGGCCTGTGCGGCCGCGGCACGCTGGTGCTGATCGCCAAGTAAGGAGCCGGTATCCTGCGCGGCGCGGCGGCGGGCGGACGCCG
>DNCF01000384.1:0-6239 GCA_003484545.1 Massilia sp.
CCTGGACGCTCTTGGCGTCGTCGAGCTGGACGGCGCGGAAGAACCGGGCCAGCGCGGCGCCGTCGGGCGGCGTCGGGGCCGCATGGGCCAGGCCGGTACAAGCGCAGGCCGACGCGACCGCCGCGCCGAGGATGCTGCGCAGGACAACGCGGCGCGCAAGGGTCATGTCAGGCCTTTCTGGCGTGCTGGAACAGGTTGAAGAAATTCTCGCTGGTGCGGTCCGCCACTTCGCGCAGCGGCAGGCCCTTCAGGTTGGCGATGAACTCGGCCACGTGCGGCACATAGCCCGGCTCGTTCATCTTGCCGCGGTAGGGCACCGGCGCCAGGTAGGGCGAATCGGTCTCGACCAGGATGCGATCCATCGGCACCGCACGCGCCACTTCCTGCAGCTCCTTTGCGCTCTTGAAGGTAACGATGCCGGAGAACGAGATATAGAAGCCCATCTCGATCGCGGCCTCGGCCACCGCGAGCGACTCGGTGAAGCAGTGCATGACGCCGGCCACGCCGCCCGCGGCGACGCCCGCGCCCTCTTCCTGCAGGATGCGGATGGTGTCCTCGCTGGCCGAGCGGGTGTGGATGATCAGCGGTTTGCGCGTCTCGCGCGAGGCGCGGATGTGGGTGCGGAAGCGCTCGCGCTGCCATTCGAGGTCGCCCTCGAGGCGGTAGTAGTCGAGGCCGGTCTCGCCGATGGCGACGATCTTCGGATGGTCGGCGAGTTCGACCAGCTGCTGCACGGTGGGTTCGGGCGTGTCCTCGTAGTCGGGGTGTACGCCGACCGAGGCGTAAATGTGCGGATACTGCTCGGCCAGCGCGAGCACGCCCGGAAAATCGGGCAGGTCGACCGAGACGCACAGCGCATGCGTGACCTGGTTCTCGGCCATCTTGGCCAGGATCTCGGGCATGCGCGCGGCGAGTTCGGGGAAATTGATGTGGCAGTGGGAATCGATGTACATGCCGATATTGTAAGGGCAGCCGACAGAGCGCGCCACGCGGGGTGGCGCTTCAGCTTTTCGTAGGGTGGGTCCTTGTACCCACGCGCACGTACCGCCGCACATTCGCGCCATGCCCTCCTGCCACAATCAGGCGATGGATCGCGGTTCCCGAAACGAGAAACTGCGCAGCGTCGCCACGTCCGCATAAGGTGGGTACGAGTACCCACCCTACGAAAGCCGGCATCCGCGAGTGCCCCGGCCCACAAACAAAAAGAGCGGCCGCAGCCGCTCTTCCCTCACGCTAGCGAAATTACGCCGCGTTCTTGCGACGGCGCACCACCGCGCCGGCGCCCAGCAGGGCGATGCCGAACAGGGCCAGCGAGCCCGGCTCCGGCACTTCCGCGCCTTCGGCCAGCTTGAACTGGCCATTGGTGCCCAGGAAGAAGTACTGGCCCGGGGCGTTGGCATAGGTGCCGCCCGAGCAGCCCGGACCCTGGAAGCCGCCGAACTGGCAGGCCACTTCGTCCACCAGGCGGTCGGTCGGACGGCCCAGGGTGTTGGCGTTGGTGAAGGCGAAGGACAGCACCGACGAACCCGACAGGTCCTTGCCCTCGCCGGTGAAGAAGTAGCCGGCGTCGAGCATGCCCGGGGCAGCCGATGCCAGCACCGTCACCTGGCCGTTGTTGATCGGGCTGCCGCTGGCATCGACCAGGCCGCCGCCGCCGGCCAGCACGTTGAACTCGGCGATCAGGTTGCCCAGGTTGGCGCCGAAGTAGCCTTCGGTGCCGCCGTACTGGCCATTGGTCGGGTTCTGGTACATCTTGATGGTGCCGCCGGTGAAGCTGAAGGCGCCGTTGAAGGTGCCGGTGCCCATGGCTTCGAAGGTTGCCGTGATGTTGCCACCCGCATAGTTCAGCGGGAACAGCTGGCCGTTGCTGTCGGCCTGCTGGATGTTGAAGACCGCGGTTTCCTTGAAGGTGAAGGAATTGGCGCCAGACGACGTCAGCTCGATGAAGGCGTTGCCGTTGACGTCAAGGTATTCGTTGATGACCTGGCCGTTGTCGAAACCGCCGCCGGTCGGATTGAAGACCCAGTCGTTCAGAACCGGTGCTGCGGAAGCGGTACCCATGGTGCAAGCTGCGACAGCTGCTGCGCACATCAATTTTTTAACAAATTTCATAATTCCTCTTAACCAAGTGGTCTTTGTAAGTGGGACCCAAGGTGTAAGCAAGTCTTATGCCAGAATAATTAATCGTTAATAATCAAATACTTATATCGATGCCGTAATGTGGAAAGGCAGACTGTAAAGATTATCGACACATTGTTGTGTCCGCCAGGAATTAACAATGTGCTGGCTGAATTGTTAAATACCGCACATAGCGGCGTCTTATTCCACTACGCGTTTGCCCAGGATGACGAGGTCGCGCTCGACGCCGTCGAGGTTCGCCACGCGCGGGAAATGCGCCCAGGTATCGAAACCGAAGCGACGGAACAGGGCCAGGCTGGGGGCGTTGTGGCCGAAGATAAAACCCAGCAAGGTGTGCACCTGGATCTCGGGCGCGAAGGCGATCGCCTGCTCCAGGCAATAGCGGCCGATGCCCTTGCCGCGCCAGCTTTCCGCGATGTAGATCGACAGCTCGGCCGTGCCCGAGTAGGCCGGACGGCCGTAGAAATTCGAATACGACATCCAGCCGATGACTTCCGGATTCGCGGACTGGTCGTCGGCGGCGTGGATCACCCACAGCGGACGCCGGTCGGGCGTATGCTCGGCGAACCAGCCCTCGCGCGAGGCGACGCTGACCGGTTCGGTGTCGGCGGTGACTTCGCGCGAGGCGATGGTGGAGTTATAGATGTCGACGATGGTCGGGAGGTCGTCGCGGCGGGCGAGGCGATGGATATAGGACGGCATGGACAAGAAAAAACGAGACAGGACAGGAAATTACAGGGTATGGGTGGCGCGCGAGGAGCGCAGCGCGGCGCCGAGGATTTCTTCGATGCGGCTCTTGGCGCGCTGGCCGGTCTCGTCGGCCGGGAAATGCACGCCGACGCCTTGCGCCTTGCTGTTGTTGGCGCCGCTTGGGGTGATCCAGGCCACCTTGCCGGCGATCGGGTATTTGTTCGCGTCGTCCATCAAGGACAGGATCAGGTAGATCTCGTCGCCGATCTTGTAAGGCTTGTTGGTCGGCACGAACATGCCGCCATTCTTCAGGAAAGGCATGTAGGCGGCGTACAGCGCCGCCTTTTCCTTGATGGCAAGCGACAGCACCGCCGGCCGCGGCAGGAGCGAGGCGTTCGGGTCGGTTGTATTGCCGGACATCGGTTTCCTTTCAGGCGGGGCTGCAGCAGCGCGTGTAATCGAGCAGCATGTCTTCGACAAACAGTTTAGCCGACAAGGGGTGGTCCGCCACCGCGCGCCGCTCGTTCGTCGACTTTACTGCACGCAACAGATTCGCAGTGTGCACGCTCGCGGCCAAGGCCGCAAGTTCCTTCTGGTAGCGCGGGTAATAGCGCACCACGCCGGACAATTTCACCGAGAGCAGGTCGTACAGCCAGCGCTGCTGCCAGGCCACCAGCGACGCCAGCGCCGTCTTGCTCAGCTTCTCGGCGCTGCGCAGGGCGGCGTCGCTGCTCGGGCGCGCCAGGAAATGCAGCAGGGCATCGAGTTCTTCCCGGTTGCCGGTCTCGGCCTGGGCGCGCGCCGCCAGCGGCGCCCCGCCCTCCTCGCGCAGCCAGCTGTCGGCGTCCGGCACGCCCTGCTCCTTGAGCCAGGCCAGCGCGGCGGCATGGTCGGGCATCGGCAGGGCAAACTTGCGGCAGCGCGACAGGATGGTCGGCAGCAGCCGGTCCAGCCCGTTCGAGGCGAGCAGGAAGACGGTGCCCGGCGGCGGCTCCTCCAGGGTCTTCAGCAGGGCGTTCGAGGCCGGCATGTTGAGCGCCTCGGCCGGGTACAGCACCACCACGCGCAGGCCCTGGCGGTGGGTCGAAATGTTCATGAAATCGGAAAGCGAGCGGATCTGCTCGATCTTGATCTCTTTCGAAGGCGCCTTGGTCGACTTGGATTTCTTGTCGCCGTCGCCGCCCTCCTCGCCCTCGCCCGCCGGGTCGTCCTCCAGCGCCTCCGGGCGCACGCGGCGGTAGTCGGGGTGGTTGTGCTGGACGAACCAGCCGCAGGACGCGCAGGCGCCGCAGGCCTGGCCGTCGGGCTGCACGTTTTCGCACAGCAGGGCTTGGGCGAAGTGTTCGATGAAGTCGGCCTTGCCGATGCCGGCCGGGCCGTGGAACAGGATCGCATGGGGCAGCCGCTCGCGCATCTGCTGCAGCTGCTCCCAGGCTTGGTGCTGCCAGGGGTAAATCACAACAATCTCTCCAGCGCCTCACTGATGGTCTGGCGGGTTGCCTCGATGCTGCGGGTCGAATCGACGACCACGAAGCGCTCGGGGAATTGCGCGGCGCGGCGCAGGTACTCGGCGCGGCAGCGTGCGAAGAATTCGCCCTGCTCGCGTTCGAACTTGTCGAGCGTGCGGGTGGCGTCAAGGCGCTCGCGCGCCACTTCCAGGGGCACGTCGAACAGCAGGGTCAGGTCCGGCTGCAGGTGCGGATGGACCCAGGCCTCGAGCGCCTCCAGTTTCTGGCGGTCCAGCCCGCGCCCGCCGCTCTGGTAGGCGAAGCTGGCGTCGGTGAAACGATCGGACAGCACCCAGGTGCCGGCCGCCAGGTGCGGCTCGATCACCTGGGCCAGGTGCTCGCGGCGGCTGGCGAACATCAGCAGCGCCTCGGTTTCCAGGTGCATCTTTTCGTGCAACAGCAGCTCGCGCAGCTTTTCGCCCAGCGGCGTGCCGCCCGGTTCGCGCGAGGCGACCACCTGCCTGCCGCGCGCGGCCAGGAAGTCGACGATGAAGCCGATGTGGGTCGACTTGCCGGCGCCGTCGATGCCTTCGACGGTAAGGAACTTGCCGCGCTCTATCATGGTCGTGCGATCCCGCGCTGGTACTGGTTGACCGCGCGATTGTGGTCGTTCAGGTTATCCGAAAACTGGCTGGTGCCGTCGTTGCGCGACACGAAGTACAGGGCGTCGGTCTTGGCCGGCGCCATGGCGGCGGCGATCGACTGCACGCCCGGCAGCGAAATCGGCGTCGGCGGCAGGCCGTAGCGGGTGTAGGTGTTGTACGGAGTGTCGGTCTGCAGGTCCTTCTTCGCGATCTTGCCCTCGTAGCGCAGGCCCATGCCGTAGATCACGCTGGGGTCGGTCTGCAGCATCATCCCGACCCGCAGGCGGTTCACGAAGACGCCGGCGATCATCGCGCGCTCGCTCTTCTGGCCGGTTTCCTTCTCGACGATCGAGGCCATGATCAGGGCCTCGTAGGGATTCTTGTAGGGCAGGTTCGGGTCGCGCGTCTCCCAGGCCGCGTTCAGGCGGTTCAGCATCATCTGGTGCGCCTGGCGGTAGATCTGCATGTCGCTCGATCCCTTGGCGAACAGGTAGGTGTCCGGGAAGAACAGGCCCTCGGGCTGCTTGAACTCGGGCGAGATCTTCGCCATCAGTTCGGCGTCGGACAACTTGGTCGTCTCGTGACGCAGGGTCTTGGTGGCGGCGATGGCCTCGCGCATCTGGCGGAAGGTCCAGCCCTCGATGATGGTGACGGCTTCCTGGGCGAATTCGCCGCGCACCAGTTGCGTGAGCAGGCGCCGCGGCGAGGTGTTCGGTTTCAGCTCGTAGCTGCCGGCCTTGATGCGGCCGGCGTCGCCGGTCACGCGCGCCAGCACCTGGAACAGGAAGGGGTCGATGGGCACGCCGGCCTTGGCCATCTGCTGGGCGGCCGCGTTCACGCCGCTGCCGGGCGTGATGGTGAATTCGATCGGCGGCTCCGCCGTGGTCAAGGGATGCTTGGACCACCAGGCGAAGCCGCCGGCCGCCGCGACTGACACGATCGCGCCGGTCATCATGATTTTTTTTATCAGTGCCATTCTTTACTATTATGTGGGGGATCTCTCGGACCTACTGCGCGTCGGCCTGTCGGCCTGCGATGCTCGCTGTACAACCGTACAGCTGCGCTTCTCGGCCAACATTCCTTCCGCTCGCTACGGTCCGTCGAGATCCCTTTTAGGCCGTCTCCGGCGCGAAATGCTCGACAACTCTATAATGAGGCCGTAATGATAAAGCCTAATTGCGAAGAATATTGGATTTATGAGCAACTGGACAGAATATCTGGCGTCGCAGGGCGCCCGCTTCCACATGGACGAAGCCACCCAGGTCGAGGATTTCGGCCGCACGCTGACCGTTGACGAGCTGGCCGCCGGCTTCGTCGC
>DNCF01000384.1:6492-6764 GCA_003484545.1 Massilia sp.
CGACGTCGAGCACCTCGGCACCGGCGAAGCGCGGCTGGCCGGCTACTGCACGCCGAAGGGCCGCCTGCAGGCGACTTTCCTGATGTGGCGGGACGAGCAGGCCATCTACCTGCAGCTGCCGCGCGCCATCCAGCCGCCGCTGCAGAAGCGCCTGACGATGTTCGTGCTGCGCGCCAAGGCCAAGCTGCGCGACGCCACCAGCGAGGAGGCCTACGCGGCCGTGCTTGGCCTGGGCGGCGCGAAAGCCGAAGCGGCGCTGCGCGCCCAGCTCG
>DNCF01000391.1:0-137 GCA_003484545.1 Massilia sp.
GTCGGAGGCGGGGTTGGGAGCGGCGCCGGCGCTCGCGGCAAGCACCAGGCCCAGCACCAGGGCCGGCAGCGCCGCCGGCAAGCCGCGCCGCTTCATTGCGACAGGTCGACCGCGTACAAGGCAAAGCCCTTGCCCTG
>DNCF01000391.1:483-6119 GCA_003484545.1 Massilia sp.
CAGGCCCGCTTCCTCGGCCAGCTCCAGCATGCCCGGCGCCGAGTGGAACACCACCGGACCGGCGGTCTTCACCGGCGCGAAACGCCAGCTGCGCGCGGCGCCGTTGGCCGCGCGCGTCAGCTTCTTCGCTTCGCGGACGTAGGCGATCAGGACCTCGCGGCTGGTGTCCGGCGACGCCAGCACGGTCTTGCTGCCGTCCAGGCCGGGGAAGTTGCCGCCGCCGCTGGCGCGGTAGTTGTTGGTGGCGACGATGAATTCCTGGCCCGGGTCGACCGGCGCGCCGTTCAGCGTCAGCTTGCGGATGCGCTGGCCCGGCGGCTGGGTGACGTCGATTTCGTAGCCGATCGCGCCGTCGGTCACGGTGTCGAAGTTATAGCTCGGGAAGCTGGCGTTGATCAGCTCCTGCGGCTCGGTTTTCGACGGATCGATGGTGTTGAAGCGGCGCGCCGACGTTTCCAGCCAGGCCTTCAGACCCGCGCCGTCGACCTTCACCGCATACAGCGCGTTCGGGTAGAGGTAGAGGTCGGCCGCGTTGTTCAGCGCCAGGTTGCCGGCCGGGACGTCGGTGAAATCGAAGGCGCCCGCGTTGCCGCTCTTGAAGGCGGCCGACATCGACAGCACCGGCAGCTTGGCGTACTGCGGCAGGTTGGCCGCGATGTACTTCTTCACGTAGGCGGTCTGGGCCTGGTTCACCACCTGCAGCGCCGACGGGTCGCCCACGTCCGCGAAGTAGGTCGTCATGCGGAACTCGCTGCTGCCGACCGGCGTCTTCACGTACTGGATGGTGGCTTCGTGCTCCTCCTTGATCAGGGCCAGGACCTGCGGGTCGGGCGCGACGAAGGACTTGTCGGCGTTCTGGGCGGCGCGCGCCTCGACCTGCGTCCTGTCCTTCTCGATGGTCCAGCGCTTGCCGTCGGCGCGCAGGTGGAAGGCGATCAGGCCCAGGTGCTTGCCCCACAGGTTGGCCATCACGGTCGGCACGCCATGCACCAGGCCTTTCGCCTTGTCCACGCCCGGCAGGTTGAATTGCGGCGCGCTGCTGGCCGCGTTCGGGAACAGCTGGTGCGAGTGGCCGAGCAGCATCGCGTCCACGCCTTCCACCCGCGCCAGGTAGTAGCCGGCGTTTTCCATCTGCGGCGTGTAGGGGCTGGCGTCCAGGCCGCCGTGGGCGATCGCGACGACGATGTCGGCGCCCTTGCGGCGCATCTCGGGCACGTACTTCTCGGCCGCTTCAACCACGCCGGTGGTGTAGACCTTCCCTTCCAGCCAGCGCTTGTCCCAGGACATGATGGTCGGCGGCGTGAAGCCGATGATGCCGACCTTGACGGTGGCCGTGATGCTGCGGCCCTGGGCGTCGGTGCCGGCGATCTTCTTTTCGACGATGCGATACGGCTCGAACAGCGGCTGCTTCGTTCTCACGCTGTAGACGTTGGCCAGCACCTGCGGAAAGGCCGGGCCGGCGCAGCGCTTCGGCTGGTCGACGCCGTCGACCTTGAAGCGGTTGCCGGTCACCTGCGACAGGTAGGCCAGCCCGTAGTTGAATTCGTGGTTCCCGATCGAGGCGCCGTCGTACTTCAGCGCGTTCATCACCTTGTAGATGCCCAGCGTCTGCGCGCAGCGCACCGGCGCGACCAGCGCCTGGTAGTCCGCCAGCGCATTGCCCTGGATGGTGTCGCCGTTATCGAACAGCACCGTGTTGGCATATTCGCTGCGCGCCTGGGCGATCAGGCTGGCGGTGCGGTCCAGGCCGATCGAGGGCTCGGTGGCCAGCTTGAAATAATCGTAGCCGACCACGTTCGAATGCAGGTCTGTGGTTTCCAGCACGGCCAGCACGGCGGTCGCGCCTTTCGGGGCGGGCTTGGCGGCGAGCGCGGGCGCCGACACGGCCACCAAGGCCATGCCGATTTGATAAGGGAGTGAGTGTCGCATGAGCAATTCTTGGGTGGGTCCTGGACAATAAGCGGGGCGATGATACGGCAGCGGCGCTACAAGCGGCAAGATCGGGGCCCGGGCGCCGCGCCGCGTGGGCCGTCTGCGGTATAATCGAAGGTTCGATTCAACTCATAAAACGCCCAATCATGGAAGCTGAACGCATCAACGCCATCTCCGCCCTGCTGAACGACCTGACCAGCCGTGAAGCCGAACTTCGGAGGTATCTTTGACTTCGATCGCAAGTCAGAGAAACTAGAACAGGTCAACCAGGAACTCGAGGACCCGACCGTCTGGAATGACCAGAAACGGGCCCAGGACCTCGGCAAGGAAAAGAAGGCGCTCGAAGGCGTCGTGCTGACGCTCGAGAAAGCGCGCAACGACCTCGCGGACGCCACCGACCTGTTCGAGATGGCAAAGGAAGAAGGCGACCACGGCACCCTGGAATCGATCGGCGGCGACGCCGAGGAGATCCAGAAGACCATCGAGGCGATGGAATTCCGCCGCATGTTCAGCAACCCGATGGACCACGCCAACTGCTTCATCGACATCCAGGCCGGCGCCGGCGGCACCGAAGCCCAGGACTGGGCCTCGATGCTGCTGCGCCAGTACCTGCGCTACTGCGAGCGCAAGGGCTTCAAGGCCGAGGTCATGGAAATGTCCGAGGGCGAGGTTGCCGGCATCAAGACCGCGACCATCAAGGTCGAGGGCGAGTACGCCTACGGCCACCTGCGTACCGAGACCGGCGTGCACCGTTTGGTGCGCAAGTCGCCGTTCGACTCGGCCAACGGCCGCCACACCTCGTTCACCTCGCTGTTCGTGTATCCGGAAGTCGACGAATCCTTCGAGATCGAGATCAACCCGGCCGACGTGCGCATCGATACCTACCGCGCATCGGGCGCGGGCGGCCAGCACATCAACAAGACCGACTCCGCGGTGCGCCTGACGCACGGACCGTCGGGCATCGTGGTCCAGTGCCAGAACGACCGCTCGCAGCACCGCAACAAGGCCGAGGCCTGGGACATGCTGCGCGCCAAGCTGTTCGAGCTCGAGCTGCGCAAGCGCATGGCCGAGCAGCAGAAGCTGGAAGACTCGAAGACCGACGTCGGCTGGGGCCACCAGATCCGTTCCTACGTGCTGGACCAGTCGCGCATCAAGGACCTGCGCACGGGCTTCGAGACCGGCAACACCAAGAACGTGCTGGACGGCGACCTGGACGACTTCATCTCCGCTTCGCTGAAGCAGGGCGTGTAAGCGATGACCATGGCAAAACAGGCCTTCGTGTTCGACATGGACGGCACCATCGTCGACAACATGGCCTTCCACACGGACTCGTGGATCACCTTCTTCGAGCGCCGCGGCCAGGCCATCGACGCGGACGAATTCTTCCGCGCGACGGCCGGCCGCCAGGGCGGCGAGATCATTCGCAGCTACCTGGGCGCGCACCTCTCCGACGCGGAAATCGCGGCGCTCAACCACGAGAAGGAATCGGTCTACCGCGAGCTGTACGCGCCGCACCGCAAGCCGGTCGCCGGCTTCGAGGCACTGGTCGCCCAGGCGAAACAGCATGGCGTGAAGCTGGCGGTCGGCACCGCCGCGCCGCCGGCCAACGTCGAGTTCACCCTCGACGGCCTGGACCTGCGCCGCCATTTCGACGCGATCGTCGGCGCGGCTGACGTTGCGCGCGGCAAGCCGCATCCCGACGTGTTCCTGAAAGCGGCCGAACTGTGCGGCGTGGCGCCTGAAGGCTGCATCGTGTTCGAGGACGCGCCGCTGGGCGTGGAAGCGGCGCGCCGCGCCGGCATGCGCTGCGTCGTCCTGACGACCACCCTGCCCGCGTCCAGCTTCGCCGGCTACGACAACGTCATCGCCATCGTGCGCGACTTCACCGAACTGAAGGCCGAACTGCTGTTCGCCTGAAACTTAACAAACACTGTTATCCCATCATGACTACGGAAAACCAAGAGCAGACGCCGGTAGTGGCGCTCGATGAAAACAAGATCATGGCCGAGCGCCGCGCCAAGCTGGCCGCGCTGCGCCAGCAGGGCAATCCCTTCCCGAACGACTTCGTCCCGCAGGACAAGGCCGCGGACCTGGTCGAGACCTACGGCGGCAAGACCCGCGAGGAGCTGGAAGCCGAACCCGTGAACGTGACGCTGGCCGGCCGCATGATGCTGCGCCGCGAAGCCGGCAAGAAGGCCGCGTTCGCGACCCTGCAGGACAGCTCGGGCCCGGCCGCTTCCGGCCGCATCCAGATCTACGTCACCCTCGATTCCGCCGGCGAGGAAGCCATGGAAGCCCTGCGCAGCTACGACCTGGGCGACATCCTGGGCATCGAAGGCACGCTGTTCAAGACCAAGGTCGACGAGCTGACCGTCAAGGTCAGCAAGCTGCGCCTGATCGCCAAGGCCCTGCGCCCGCTGCCGGACAAGTTCCACGGCCTGGCCGACCAGGAGACCAAGTACCGCCAGCGCTACGTCGACCTGATCATGAACGAAGAGACGCGCCGCACCTTCAAGGCGCGTACCGCCGCGATGTCGTCGATGCGCCGCTTCATGGAAAAGCACGGCTTCATGGAAGTCGAAACCCCGATGCTGCACCCGATCCCGGGCGGCGCCGCGGCCAAGCCTTTCGTCACGCACCACAATGCGCTGGACATGGAAATGTACCTGCGCATCGCGCCCGAGCTCTACCTGAAGCGCCTCGTGGTGGGCGGTTTCGACCGCGTGTTCGAGATCAACCGCAACTTCCGCAACGAAGGCGTGTCGGTCCGTCACAACCCGGAATTCACGATGATGGAATTCTATGCGGCCTACACCGACTACAAGTGGATCATGGACTTCACCGAACAGGTGATCCGCCAGGCCGCGATCGATTCGAACGGCAGCGCCGTGCTGACCTACGGCGGCCGCGAGCTGGACCTGTCCAAGCCCTTCCAGCGCCTGACCATCGTCGAAGCGATCGACAAGTACGCGCCGGGCTACACCCCGGAGCAGCTGAACTCGATGGACTTCCTGAAGCAGGAACTGCTCAAGTTCGGCGTCAAGCCTTTCGCCACGGCCGGCCTGGGCGCGCTGCAGCTGGCGCTGTTCGAGGAAACCGCCGAAGCGCTGCTGTGGGAGCCAACCTTCATCATCGACTACCCGGTCGAAGTGTCGCCGCTGGCGCGCGCCTCGGACAGCCGCGAAGGCATCACCGAGCGTTTCGAGCTGTTCATGGTCGGCCGCGAAATCGCCAACGGCTTCTCGGAGCTGAACGATCCGGAAGACCAGGCCGCACGCTTCCTGTCCCAGGTGGCCGCCAAGGAAGCCGGCGACGACGAAGCCATGTACTTCGACGCCGACTATATCCGCGCGCTGGAATACGGCATGCCGCCGGCCGGCGGCTGCGGCATCGGCATCGACCGCCTGATGATGCTGATCACCGACTCGCCGAACATCCGCGACGTGCTGCTGTTCCCGCACCTGCGCAAGGAAGACTGATCGCATTCGATCGCGAATGAGAACGGGGCGCTGCATGCGCCCCGTTTTTTTATGGTTGGCCGTGATGATGGCGTAGGGTGGGGACTCGTCCCCACGCGGTCGTACTCATGCATTCCGCAAAAGCACTTTTCCCAGTTTGGCTGACTGTCGCCGCTTTGCGGTCGCCGCACCGCGGCGCACACGTCCATACCGCGTGGGTTCAAGAACCCACCCTACGAAAAGCAA
>DNCF01000251.1:0-344 GCA_003484545.1 Massilia sp.
CGCCGGCGTCAAGGTCACGGCGACCCTGGTCGACGGCGCCGGCAATGCCGTCACCAGCCTGTCGGGCGGCCAGAGCGCCACCCTGAAGGCCATCGTGCTGCAGCCGGACGGCAAGCCGGCCGTGGGCGCCATCGTCGCGTTCGCTACCTCCGCGCCGGGCCTGGTCGCGTTCACGCCGGATACCGCGACCGCATTGACCGATGCCGCCGGCGTGGCCGTGGTCACGGTCAAGCCGGCCAGCTACACCGCCTCGGGCGCGGCCGCCCTGAGCGCCACCTCGGTGGTCGAAGGCAAGACCGGCACGGCGGGCCTGAACATCGCCATCGGCGCCGCGCCGCTGACGG
>DNCF01000251.1:529-3573 GCA_003484545.1 Massilia sp.
GCCGCGCCGCTGACGGTGGGCACGCTGTCGTTCAACCCGGAGCAGAAAACCGCGCTGCCGGCGTTTAATACCGTGGCGCTGAACATCCCGATCACGAGCGCCGGCCAACCGGCAACCGTCGCGACCGGCCTGTCCCTGACCTCGGATTGCGTCGGCGCGGGCACCGCTACCCTGGTGGCGGGAGCGATGAGCAATGGCGTGCAAGTGGCTACCTACACCAATAACGGCTGTTCGCTCGGGCGCGACGTCATTACCGCCTCGATCGGCAACTCGAGCCAGACGATCTCGCTCGCTGTCAGCCCGGCCAACATCGGATCGGTCCAGTTTTCCGGCAGCAGCGTGAGCGGCACCTCGATCGTGCTGAAGGGCTCCGGTGGCGAGGGCCGCTCCGAATCGGCACAGTTGACGTTCCGCGTGGTGGACCAGCAGAACAAGGGGCTGGCTGGCGTCGAGGTGGACTTCGCCGCCACGACCTACACCGGCGGCCTGACCGTCAATCCGAGGCACGCCACCACCGACGCCAACGGCAATGTCAGCACCATGGTCTCCTCGGGCACCATCCCGACCCCGGTTCGGGTGACGGCCACGGCCACGCGCAACGGGCTCACCATTGCCGGCCTGTCCGATGCGCTGACGATTTCGACCGGCCTGCCGATCCAGCGCTCGATGTCGATGAGCGCCGACCACTACAACATCGAGGGCGGCGACATCGACGGCCAGCGCGTGGGCATCATGGTGCGCCTCGCCGACCAGTACGGCAATCCGGTCTCGGACGGCACCACGATCAACTTCGTCACCGAAGGCGGGGCCGTCGGCAGTTCGGCGCAGGGCGCCTGCAACACCAAGGATGGCGGCTGTTCGGTCGACCTGATCACGCAGAACTTCCGGCCGAAGGACGGCCGGGTTACCGTGCTGGCCTTCGTCCAGGGGATCGAGAACTTCGTCGACTTGAACGGCGATGGCCAGTACACCTGCAAGGGCGCGGCAGCCGGCTACCAACCACTGGTTGGCCCATGCCCGAGCGGCGGCGAACCCTTCCCGAATCCGTCCGACGAGCCGGGCGACATGGGAGACCCCTTCCTCGATACCAACCTGAATGGCGTATACGAACCCGCGCTCGGCGACCGGCCTTTCCCGTTCAAGAACACGACCTTCAAGGAAAAAGGTGACGGTGAATGGGGCATGAACTACCTGCGCAGCTCGATCGAGGTGATCTTTAGCGGTTCGGATGCCTTCCTGACCCAGGTCTGCAACGAGGGAGATTGCGTCGGTGGCCCATTGGCCAATGGCGCGGTGATCCCGGTCGCAGGCGCCGCCGGGGCCAGCTGCCAGGCCCGCAACCTGTCGGTGCGCCTGGCCGACCGCAACGGCAATCCGCTGCCGTTCGGGACTTCGGTAACGGTCCCGTCGGCCAACAAGCTGAGCGTGGCGGCGGTGTCGCCGGCGACCATCAACTCGACCACGACAAGCGGCGGCACGGTGCACCTGATGACCGTTACGCCCGATTCGGCATGCGCGCCAGGCGATTTCACGCTCCAAGTGAAGACGCCACAGGGTAAGATTACGGAGTTCAAGTTCATCGCAAACTGATGTGAAATCCGAAAATGTGTTTCTTGTCGGGCTGATGGGGTCCGGCAAGACCACCATCGGCCGCCTCCTCGCGCGCCGGCTGGGCAAGCGCTTTGTCGACTCCGACCACGCCATCGAGGCGCGGACCGGCGCCTCGATTCCCTGGATCTTCGAGATCGAGGGAGAAGCGAGCTTTCGCCGGCGCGAGGCCGAGACGATCCGCGAGCTGACCGCCCAGGACGACATCGTCCTGGCCACCGGCGGCGGCGCCATCCTCAACCCGGCCAGCCGCGCGCTGCTGGCCGAGCGCGGCACCGTGATCTACCTGCGCGCCGGCATCGGCGCCATCCTGCAGCGCACTTCCCACGACAAGAACCGGCCGCTCTTGCAGACGGCCGATCCGCGCCGCAAGCTCGAGGAGCTGCTGGCCCAGCGCGATCCCTTGTACCGCGAGATTGCGGACCTCGTCATCGATACCGGCCGACCTAACGTACAATCGATGGTCCAGACTATCCTAGACCAGCTGGACGCGCTCGCAGCCGGGCGCGCCCGGCGCACGAAGGCGGCATCGATGAATCAGGCAGCACAAATCAATCTCAACGTCGAACTGGGCGAGCGCAGCTACCCCATCGCGATCGGCCCCGGCCTGCTGGCCGACCCCGCGGCGCTGGTCCGCCACGTCGGCGGCCACAAGGCGGCGATCGTCACCAACACCACCGTGGGCCCGCTCTACCTGGAGCAGGTGGCGGCGCCGCTGCGCGCCGCCGGGCGCGAAGTGGTCGAAATCGTCCTTCCGGACGGCGAAGAATACAAGCACTGGGGCTCGCTGATGCAGGTGTTCGACGCCCTGCTGGCCAACAAGTGCGACCGCAAGACCACCCTGGTTGCCCTGGGCGGCGGCGTGATCGGCGACCTGACCGGCTTCGCGGCCGCCAGCTACATGCGCGGCGTGCCTTTCGTGCAGATCCCGACGACCCTGCTGGCCCAGGTCGATTCCTCGGTCGGCGGCAAGACTGGCATCAACCACCCGCTCGGCAAGAACATGATCGGCGCCTTCTACCAGCCGCGCGCGGTGCTGGCCGACACGTCTACCCTGGGCACGCTGCCGGACCGTGAACTGTCGGCTGGCCTGGCCGAGGTGATCAAGCACGGCGCCATCCTCGACGCGGCCTTCTTCGACTGGATCGAGGCCAACATCGCCGCCCTGGTGGCGCGCGAGCCGCAGGCGCTGGCGCATGCGATCGCGCGTTCCTGCGAGATCAAGGCCGACGTCGTGCGCCGCGACGAGCGCGAAGGCGGCCTGCGCGCGGTGCTGAACTTCGGCCACACCTTCGGCCACGCGATCGAGGCCGGCCTGGGCTATGGCGAATGGCTGCACGGCGAAGCGGTCGGCTGCGGCATGGTGATGGCGGCCGACCTGTCGCAGCGCCTGGGCCTGGTCGACGCGGCCACGGTCGAGCGCCTGCGCGCGCTGG
>DNCF01000253.1 GCA_003484545.1 Massilia sp.
GCGCGCCTGTGGTACATTCCCGGCCCTATGCGAGAGCTCAAGTATCTGACCGCCTATCCCGAACAGCTGCGCCGCCAGGCCGCCGACCTGCTCGGCGAAAACCGCCTGGGCGCCCTGCTGCGCTCGCGCTACCCGCGCGCCCACGGCCTGCGCACCGACCGCGCGCTCTACGATTACGTGCAGGACCTGAAGGATGACTACCTGCGCAACGCCGAGCCGGTCTCGAAGGTCGCCTACGACAGCAAGATCCACGTGGTCCAGCACGCGCTCGGCCTGCATACCGCGATCTCGCGCGTCCAGGGCAGCAAGCTCAAGGCCAAGCACGAGATCCGCATCGCCAGCGTGTTCCGCGACGCGCCCCTCGAGTTCCTGCGCATGATCGCCGTGCACGAGCTGGCCCACCTGAAGGAAAAGCAGCACGACAAGGCCTTCTACAAGCTGTGCTGCTGGATGGAGCCGCAGTATCACCAGTTCGAGCTCGACCTGCGGCTCTACCTGACGCACATGGAGCACACCGGCGAGCGGCTGTGGGCGGCCGAGGCCTGAGCAGCACCAGGAACCGCGTCCCCCAGGCGCTCTAAAGCCCGGTCGACAGCGTCCGGGCCGCATTCACATGACACTCAGGCAACATGCAGGCGGCCCGTCGCACCGCGTATACCCTACCCCCCTATGCTATGATGCGCGCACAGGAGAAAACATGAGCCACACCGCACGCGAAAAAACGAAGTTGCTGAACCGGGTGCGCCGCATCCGCGGCCAGCTGGAAGCCGTCGAACGGGTCCTCGAGGGCGAGCACGACTGCGCCGAGATCCTGCACCTGCTGGCGGCCGCCCGCGGCGGCATGAACGGCCTGATGGCCGGCGTCATCGAAGACCACATCCGCGAGCACGTGGCCAGCCCGGCGCTGGCCGACGACGAACGTACGCGCGGCGCCGACGAGCTGGTCGAGGTCGTGCGCAGCTACCTCAAGTAAGACCGATGGCAGTCAAGTCCCCCTGCATCGAGCTGTGCAGCTTCGACGGCCGTACCGGCTTCTGCACCGGCTGCCTGCGCACCCGGCCCGAAGCGCGCGAATGGAAGAAGATGACCGACCACCGGCGTCACCAGATCATCAATGAACGCACGCGCCGCGAGAAAAAGCTGGCCGGCAAATAACCGCCCCACCCAGGAAAGACCATGAACACGATCCGAGAACACGACGACCTCTCGCGCTGGACCCACGAACACGTATTCGACAAGGGCGGCGACGCGGGCCCCCATGCGGCCGAGCGCGGCACGCGCCTGGTGATGTGGATCACGGCGGTCATGATGGTGGTCGAGATCGGCGCCGGCTGGTGGTTCAACTCGATGGCCCTGCTGGCCGACGGCTGGCACATGAGTTCGCACGCCCTGGCGATCGGCCTGAGCGCCTTCGCCTACGCCGCCGCCCGCAAGTATGCGAAGGACCCGCGCTTCGCCTTCGGCACCTGGAAGATCGAGATCCTGGCCGGCTACACCAGCGCGGTGTCCCTGCTCGGCATCGCCGCCCTGATGGCGACCAGTTCGATCGAGCGCTTCTTCGCACCGTCGCCGATCCACTACCAGGAGGCCATCGCCATCGCCGTGCTCGGGCTGGTGGTGAACGTCGTCTGCGCCTTCATCCTCGGCGGCGCCCACCATCACGGCCACGGCCATGGTCACGGTCACCACCACGGCCATGACCACGGACACGGACACGGTCACTCCCATCACCACGATCATGACCACGGCCACCATCACGACCTGAACCTGAAGTCGGCCTACGTGCACGTGATCGCCGACGCCGCGACCTCGGTGCTGGCCATCGCCGCGCTGTTCGGCGGCCTGTTCTTCGGCTGGGCCTGGCTCGACCCGCTGATGGGCATCGTCGGCGCCGTGCTGGTGGCGGTGTGGGCGAAGAACCTGATCGTCGACACCGGCAAGGTCCTGCTCGACCGCGAAATGGATGCCCCGGTCGTGGCCGAGATCCGCGAAGTCGTGGAGGCCGACGCGGGCGCGGGCGATACCCGCATCGTCGACCTGCACGTCTGGCGCGTCGGCCGCGCCTCCTACGCCTGCGCCCTGAGCGTGGTCACGAACGCCCCCGCCCTGGGCGCGGACCGGATCCGCGAGCGGCTCGCTGTTCACGAGGAAATCGTGCACGCGACCATCGAGGTCCATCAGCGCGGGTAAAGCCGCTTCCCCGCGCCGTGCGCCCAGGTGTACAGCGCCGGCAGGATCAACAGCGTCAGCGCCGTCGACGACAGGATGCCGCCGATGACCACCGTCGCCAGCGGCCTTTGCACCTCGGCCCCGGTGCTGGTCGCCAGCGCCATCGGCAGGAAGCCGAGCGAGGCCACCAGCGCCGTCATCAGCACCGCGCGCAGACGCACCTCGGCCCCTTCGCGCATCGCCGGTTCCGGCGCATGCCCCTGCTCGCGCAGGCCGCGCACGAACGAGATCATCACCAGCCCGTTCAGCACCGCCACGCCCGACAGCGCGATGAAGCCCACCGCCGCCGAGATCGACAGCGGCAGCCCGCGCAGCCATAG
>DNCF01000252.1 GCA_003484545.1 Massilia sp.
ACGAATTCGTGATCCTGCTCGCCGGCCTCGACAACGTCGAGCGCAGCAGCGTGCGCCTGTCGGCGATGCTGGCGGCGGTGCGCCAGCCGATGCCGCTGGCCGGCAAGGACGTGGTGCTCACCGCCAGCATCGGCGCCTGCGTCTACCCGCTCGACGGCGGCGAGGCCGAACTCCTGCTGCGGCGCGCCAACACGGCGATGCACCGGGCCAAGGCCTCGGGCAAGGACAACGTCCAGTTCTACGCCAGCACCCGCGACGCCCCGGTGGCGGAGCGCATGGAGCTCGAAAGCGAGCTGCGCCAGGCGATTCCCGCCGGCGAACTGACGGTGCACTACCAGCCGAAGCTCGACGTCGCCCGCAACCGCTACGTCGGTGCCGAGGCGCTGGCGCGCTGGCAGCATCCGAAGCGCGGCCTGCTGCCGCCCGGGCGCTTCGTTCCGATCGCCGAGGACTCCGCGCTCATCGTCGCCCTCGGCGAACACGTGCTGCGCCGTGCCTGCCTGCAGGCGCGCCTGTGGCAGGAGGCCGGACACACGGGGATGACGGTGGCGGTGAACGTGGCGGCGCGCCAGCTGCGCGACGAGCGGATCGTCGAGACCGTCGGGCAGGTGCTGCGGGACACCGGCCTGGCGCCGGCCGCGCTCGAGCTGGAGATCACGGAAAGCTCGATCATGCACGACCTTTCCCATGCCAGCGCGCTGCTACACAAGCTCAAGCGCCTGGGCGTGACGATTTCGATCGACGATTTCGGCACCGGCTATTCCAGCCTCAGCGCCCTGCGCAACTTCCCTGCCGACAAATTGAAGATCGACCGCTCCTTCGTGCACGAGATCGAGACCGTGCCCAGTGCGACCGCGGTGGCGTTGGCCGTGATCTCGTTCGCCCGCACGCTCGGCATGCGGGTGAACGCCGAGGGCGTGGAAACCCTCGGCCAGGCGACCTGCCTCAGGAAGCACGGCTGCGACGAGCTCCAGGGCTTCCTGCTGGCGCGGCCGATGCCGCCCGACGCGCTGCAGGCGCTGTTCGGGCAGCCGGGCCTGCCGGCCTGGGAGCAGCCCGCGGACTGAACCGGGCGAGCCGCCTCCAGGCGTGGCCTCAGGCGGTCGGCAGCTGGTGCTCCCGGTACTGGTCGCGCAGCCGGTTCTTCTGGATCTTGCCGGTCGCACCCATCGGCAGCGCCTCGGTGAAGACCACGTCGTCCGGCAGCCACCACTTCGCCACCTTGCCCTCGAAGAAGCCCAGCAATTCCTCGCGCGACACTTCCTGTCCCGGACGCTTGACCACCACCAGCAGCGGCCGCTCGTCCCATTTCGGGTGGGTCACGCCGATGCAGGCCGCCTGCAGCACGGCCGGATGCGCCATCGCGATGTTTTCCAGGTCGATGCTGCCGATCCATTCGCCGCCCGACTTGATCACGTCCTTGCTGCGGTCGGTGATCTGCATGTAGCCGTCGGCGTCGATGGTGGCCACGTCGCCGGTCGGGAACCAGCCGTCCTTGAGCACGTCGCCGCCTTCGCCACGGAAGTAGCCCGAGACGATCCACGGCCCCTTCACGTACAGGTGGCCGTAGGTCTCGCCATCCCAGGGCAGTTCCTTGCCGTCGTCGTCGACGATCTTCATGTCGACGCCGTAGATCGCATGGCCCTGCTTCTGCAGGATCTTGCGCTGGGCTTCCTTCGGCAGTTCCAGGTGCTTGGCCTGCAGCCCGCCGGTGGTGCCGAGCGGCGACATTTCGGTCATGCCCCAGCCGTGGATCACGTGCACGTCGAGCTTGTCGATCAGGGTGTCCATCATCGCCGGCGGGCAGGCCGAGCCGCCGATCACGGTGCGGCGGAAGGTCGAGAACTTCAAATTATTCTGGAGGGCATGGTTGATCAGGCCCAGCCAGACCGTCGGCACGCCGGCCGAGAAGGTCACCTTCTCGGACTCGAACAGTTCATAGAGCGACTTGCCGTCCAGCGCCGCGCCCGGGAACACCATCTTCGCGCCCGACAGCGGCACCGAGTACGGCAGGCCCCAGGCGTTCACGTGGAACATCGGCACCACCGGCACGATCGTGTCGCGGCTCGACACGTTCAGTGAGCCCGGCATGCTCGAGGCGTAGGCGTGCAGGATGGTCGAGCGGTGCGAGTACAGCGCGCCTTTCGGGTTGCCGGTCGTGCCCGAGGTGTAGCACAGCGAGGCGGCCGAGTTCTCGTCGAACTGCGGCCACACGTAGTCGTCGCTGCTGGAGGCGATCAGGTCCTCGTAGCACAGCAGGCTGGCGATCTTCGTCTCCTGCGGCATGTGCGCGCGGTCGCTCATCAGGACGAAGGACTTCACGGTCTTGCAGTGTGGCGCCACCGCCTCGATCAGCGGCAGGAAGGTCAGGTCGAAGAACAGGTACTGGTCTTCGGCGTGGTTGACGATGTAGGCGATCTGCTCGGGATGCAGGCGCGGATTGATCGTGTGCAGCACCGCGCCCGAGCCGGACACCGCGTAGTACAGCTCCATGTGGCGGTAGCCGTTCCAGGCCAGCGTGGCGACGCGGTCGCCCATTTGCACGCCCAGGCCTTCCAGCGCTTTCGCCATGCGGCGCGCGCGCTGTTCGCATTCGCGGTAGGTGTAGCGGTGCAGGTCGCCTTCGATGCGGCGCGAGACGATCTCGTTGTTGCCATAGTGGCGGGCGGCGAACTCGATGATGCTCGAGATGAGCAGGGGCTGGTCCATCATCTGGCCCATCAGCGGGCTCTTCGGGTAAGGCGTCATCGCTGTTGTCTCCTGTGGCAGTTGGCTCTGGTCTTTATGTCAAGCTCGAACGAGTGTGATTCGAGCTCATGCACCCCGTCAACATGTTTCGATGCTGCGTCGCAGCAAGTGCCATTTTGGTGCATCGCCGCCTGCCTTGGCCGATGCGTTACCGGATGTAAGCGCGCTTGCCGATCGTGCGTGCGCGAATAGAATCGGCCCGGTACGGTAGAATCGCGGTATCAGATTGACGCTCGTCGTTACCCTTGTCGTTATCCTTGTCGTTATCCTTATCCAGACTGGAACTGCCATTACGCCCAACGACCTTTCCTTCGGCAACGGCTTTGCCGAACTGCCGCCCGCGTTCTACACGCGGCTGATGCCGACGCCGATGCCCGCGCCCTATTTCGTCGCGGCCAGCAGCCGCGCCGCCGCGCTGGTCGGCATCGATCCGGCGTGGCTGGCGCAGGACGACTTCGTCGCCGCCTTCACCGGCAACGCGGTGCCCGAAGGCGCCCAGCCGCTGGCGGCCGTGTATTCGGGCCACCAGTTCGGCGTCTGGGCCGGCCAGCTCGGCGATGGCCGCGCCATCCTGCTGGGCGACCTGCCCGGGCCGGGCGGCCGGATGGAGCTGCAGCTGAAAGGCGCCGGCAAGACTCCTTACTCGCGCATGGGCGACGGGCGCGCCGTGCTGCGCTCCTCGATCCGCGAATTCCTGTGTTCGGAAGCGATGGCCGCGCTCGGCATTCCGACCACCCGCGCCCTGGTCGTCACCGGTTCGCAGCAGCGCGTGATGCGCGAGTCGCTCGAGACCGCCGCCGTCGTCACCCGCATGGCGCCCAGTTTCGTGCGTTTCGGTTCCTTCGAACACTGGTACTACCGCGACAAGCAGGACGAGCTGCGCCAGCTGGCCGACTACGTGATCGACGGCTTCTATCCCGAATTGCGCGCGGCGGAGAACCCCTACAAGGAACTGCTGGCCGAGGTGACGCGCCGCACCGCGCGCATGATCGCGCATTGGCAGTCGGTCGGTTTCATGCACGGCGTGATGAACACCGACAATATGTCGATTCTCGGCCTGACCCTCGACTACGGCCCCTTCGGCTTCATGGAAGCCTTCGACGTCAACGACATCTGCAACCATACCGACCAGGGCGGCCGCTATTCGTACGCGAACCAGGTCGCGATCGGCCACTGGAACTGCTATGCGCTGGGCAATGCGCTGTTGCCGCTGATCGGCGAGGTCGAGGATGCCCAGGCGGCGCTCGACGTCTACATGCCGGAGTTCGAAGCGAAGCTCGACGAACTGCTGCACGCCAAGCTCGGCCTGGTTGAAGTGCGCGAGGGCGACCGCGCCCTGTTCGACAGCCTGTTCACCATCATGCAGGCCAGCCACGTCGACTTCACCCTGCTGTTCCGGCGCCTGGCCGACCTGAAGGTCGAGGGAGCCGGCAGCGAGGAAGGCGTGCGCGACCTGTTCATCGACCGCGCCGCCTTCGACGACTGGGCGGTGCGCTATCGCGAGCGCCTGCGCCTGGAAGCCAGCGACGACGACACCCGGCGCGCGGCCATGAACCGGGTCAACCCGAAGTACGTCTTACGAAACTATCTGGCCCAGCAGGCCATCGAACGGGCACAGAACGGCGACTACGGCGAGGTGAACAAGTTGCTCGCCATCCTCGAGCGCCCCTTCGACGAGCAGCCCGAACACGAAGCCTATGCCGCGCTGCCGCCGGACTGGGCGGCGCACCTCGAGGTCAGCTGCTCTTCCTGATTCGCGTTTCCTGTGCCATGCTTCGCCCGTTCGTGTTTTACCAGGATTAACAAGAAGGACCACCATGACCGATAAAGTGACCAAGACCGACGCCGAGTGGCGTTCGAAGCTCGACCCGATCCAGTACCAGGTGACGCGCCACGCCGCCACCGAACGCGCCTTCACCGGCAAGTACTGGGACCACCACGAGCACGGCATCTACCACTGCGTTTGCTGCGACACTCCGCTGTTCGAGTCGGACGCCAAGTTCGAGTCCGGCTGCGGCTGGCCCAGCTACTTCAAGGCGCTCGACCCCGAGAACGTGATCGAAAAGGAAGACCGCAGCCACGGCATGCTGCGTACCGAGATCATCTGCGCCGTGTGCGACGCCCACCTCGGCCATGTATTCCCGGACGGCCCGCCGCCGACCGGCCTGCGCTACTGCATCAACTCGGCCGCGCTGCGTTTCGAAGCGCTGTAAGTCTTCCTGCCCATACCGGAACCCCATGAAATTCCTGTTCGACTTCTTTCCGCTGATTCTCTTCTTCGCGGTCTACAAATACGGCACCGGCAACGAGGCCGCCGCCGTCGCCCTCGCCGAAACCTGGCTCGGCGGCATGGTCTCGGGCGGCAAGATCATCGCCAGCCAGGCGCCGATCATGCTCGCCACCGTGGTCGGCATCATCGCCACCGTGCTCCAGGTCGGCTATCTGCTGGTGCGCCGGCGCAAGGTCGACACCATGCTCTGGGTCTCTTTCTTCGTGATCGTGGTGTTCGGCGGCGCGACCATCTATTTCCACGACGAGACCTTCATCAAGTGGAAGCCGACCATGCTGTACTGGATCTTCGCCGGCGCGCTGTTCGTCAGCCAGGTCTTCCTCAAGAACAACCTGATGAAGAAGGTGATGCAGGAAGCCCTGCCCCTGCCCGACGAGATCTGGCCGCGGGTGGGCTTCCAGTGGATGGCCTTCCTGTTCTTCCTCGGCGCCCTGAACCTGATCATGGCCTTCGTGGTCTTCAAGGACAATACCGGCGCCTGGGTCAACTTCAAGGTGTTCGGCATGACCGCGATCTTCTTCCTGTTCAGCATCGGCCAGGCCATGCTGCTCGTTAAACACGTCCCGCAGGAGGAAGCATGAGCCTGGATAACCGCGTCGACACCCGCGTGCAGCGCATCGAGGCGCGCCTGACCGAGGCCCTGGCGCCGCTCGACCTGGCCGTCGGCGACGACTCGCACCTGCATGCGGGACACGCCGGCGCCGCCTCCGGCGGGGGCCATTACAGCGTGCGAATCGTGTCCGATCGCTTCGAGGGACTAAGACTCGTCATGCGCCATCGACTGGTGTATGATGCCGTGCACGATATGATGAAGGCCGAGATCCACGCTCTTGCAATCACGGCCCTTGCGCCGTCCGAGCTCAATGAGGAACTGGACTGAGGCCGGTTCAGGACCGCTTAAGAAATCTATCGCAAAATTCGATTGCTCAGTAAAAGAAATAAATCAAAATTCCGTCCAAGCAACTCCCTCCCACAGGAACACCATAATGACTTTTAAGCCAGCACGTCTGCTGTTAGCCCTGATCGCCGTTATCGCAGCGCCCGCATTCGCCCAGAACCTCGCCGTCGTCAACGGCAAGGCCATCCCGACCTCGCGCGTGGACGCGATCGTGAAGCAGGTCGTCGCGCAAGGCCAGGGCCAGGACTCCCCGCAACTGCGCGAGGCGATCAAGCGCGACCTGATCGCGCGCGAAGTGCTGATGCAGGAAGCGATCAAGCAGGGCTACGACAAGAAGCCGGAAGTCAAGCAGGCCCTCGACAGCGCCCGCCAGGCCATCGTCGTCAGCCAGCTGGCGCGCGACTACATCGCCAAGAACCCGGTGACCGACGCCGAGATCAAGGCCGAATACGACCGCTTCGCCAAGACCCAGGGCGCCGAGAAGGAATACCACGTGCGCCACATCCTGGTCGACAAGGAAGAAGACGCCAAGGCCATCATCGCCAAGCTGAAGGGCGGCGCCAAGTTCGAAGACCTGGCCAAGCAGAGCAAGGACACCGGTTCGGCCAACAACGGCGGCGACCTCGACTGGGCTACCCCGTCGGCCTTCCCGGAAGAATTCGCAGCCGGCTTCAGCAAGCTGCAAAAAGGCGGCATCACCGAGACCCCGGTGAAGACCGGCGCCGGCTACCACGTGATCAAGGTCGACGACACCCGTGCCGTGAAGGTGCCGTCGCTGGACGAGGTCAAGTCGCAGATCTCGGAAAGCCTGACCCAGCAGAAGCTGGCGTCGTACCAAGAGGAAATGGTCAAAAAGGCAAAGGTACAGTAAGATGTTGTACCTCCGGCGCGGGCGCTGCCAGCGCTCTGCGCCGGGTTTCGTCGCCAGCGGGCGACTTATCGCGTTTTTATAGGATCCGAACAATGATTTTGAAGCCCACCCGCCTGCTGATCGCCATGACCGCGATGGCCGCCGCGCCTGTCGTCTTCGCGCAGAACGTCGCGACCGTGAATGGCAAGCCAATCCCGGCGGCAAAGGTTGACCAGGTGGTCAAGCAGGTTGTCGCCCAAGGGCGCGCCACGGATTCGCCGCAGCTGCGCGAACTGATCAAGAAAGACCTGATTGGCCGCGAAGTCCTGATCCAGGAAGCCGACAAGCAAGGCGTCGGCGCCCGCCCGGACGTCAAGGCGGCGATCGACAATGCGCGCCAGAGCATCATCATCAACGCCATGCTGGCCGACTACGTCAAGAAGAATCCGGTGAAGGATGCCGAGATCAAGGCCGAGTACGACAAGGCCAAGGCCCAGGCGCCGGAGAAGGAATACCACGCCCGCCACATCCTGGTCGAGAAGGAAGACGAAGCCAAGGCGATCATCGCCAAGCTGAAAGGCGGCGCCAAGTTCGAGGAACTGGCCAAGCAGGGCAAGGACGGCACCGCGCAGAACGGTGGCGACCTGGGCTGGGCCGACCCGCGCGGCTTCGTTCCTGAGTTCTCGAAAGCCATGACCTCGCTGCAAAAAGGCGCGATCACCGACACCCCGGTGAAGACCCAGTTCGGCTACCACGTCATCAAGCTGGAAGACGTGCGTCCGGTGCAGGTCCCGCCGCTGGACCAGGTCAAGCAGCAAGTGGCCGAGTCGCTGCAGCAGAAGAAACTGGCGGAATTCCGCGAGTCGCTGATGAAGAAGGCGAAGATCCAGTAATCGTGGATCGAATGCATGAAAAGGCGCTTCCAAGGAAGCGCCTTTTTGTTTTCGGGGCCCCGCCAGGTGCGTCATTCGCTGCCCGCATTTCGTAGGGTGGGGTCTCGACCCCACGCGGCACGGCCTCGGAGCAGTCGTGACACCTGCAACGCACTGCCCCGGCCCCCTCTGCACAAAACTTCAGGCGCGTCTGCGCAGTTTCGTAGGGTGGACACCTGTGTCCACGCTGTCTCACCGCTTGAACATATGAGGCTCGGACCGAAGTCCGGCAGGGTGCGCGCAAAGGCCCGGCTTCGTTTTTCGGCGCGGTAGATCAAGCGGTGAGACAGCGTGGGCTCGGGAGCCCACCCTACACAAACCCAGGCAACGGACTCCGTGGATCGTCGCGGCAGATCAAGCGGTGAGACAGCGTGGGGTCGAGACCCCACCCTACGAAAGCCAGCGGCGCGCACGGAGCGTGGACGAACCGCGCGCCCCGCCCTATCCGCCCTATCCGCCCTCTCCGCCCTCAATCCGGGCAATGCTTCGGCGCCCCCGGATACTGGCCGTTGTTGTACACGTCCAGCGTCCCCGCCCAGGTCTTCTGCAAGCCGCACTCGCCCGGCCCGCAGGTGGACAGCGTGACGCCGCTCTGGAACCAGGCCGTGGCGGCGTTGATCTTGTTCTGCACACCGGCAGGCGCCGAGGCGCCGGCTGCGCGGTTCCGGACGGCGGCGATGTACTGGTGCGCGAGGATGAGGTAGGCGTTGCCGCGCACCGGGCTGTCGAGGATCTGCTGCCAGCTCAGGCCGCTCGAGAAGAACGGCGCATTGCGGTCGTACGGCGCGGGCCAGACCACGCCCGGCTTGTTGCTCCAGTAACCCTGGGTGCGCAGCCGCACACGGCGTCGGCCGTCAAGGCCTCGGTCTAGACCGTGAGCGTGCGCAGGTTCGGGTCGCGCGATTGGCCAAGCACCTCGACCGTCGCGCTGCCGCGCAGCAGGCCCAGGCTCAGCGGCGCCGCAGTCAGCGCATACGTCCCGCCGGCGCGCTGCGCGCCCGCCTGGGCTGCGCTTTTCGCCCGGAGCGCGTCCGCATAGCCGGCACGCGATTGCTGGTTCTGGATCCGGTTGTCGACACGCACGGCGCCATCGAGGCCGCGGAGGCGACGCCGGCCACGAGGCTAAGGGCCAGCCCGAGTGCAAGCGTGAGTTCGAGCGGGATGGAGGCAAAGCGGATACGGAATCTCATGAGCATTCTCCTTGGATGGGGCGCAATGGATCGCCTGCATCCATGATCCGTCCGCTCAGTCTCCGACTTGTTGCCCCATCTCAGCCATCCAAGTGTTTGAATTTTAAGGAAGAAATGTTGAAATAAAATAAGCGCCCCGGCCGGGGCGCTTCCTTTTCGCTTCGATATTGCGTCAGCGAAACAGCTTAGCTGAAACACTTACGTATTGCCGGACATGCGCGTCCATGTGCGATCGTCGATGTACTTATGAGGCACATAGGAATTACTTTGGACTGCTTACGATTCTTTGTTAAGCACAACGTAACCGCATTCATGCCTCAAATCAAGCGCGCGTGAGCCAACTAACTACGTGCCCAAGAGGTTCTATGCTTGAGGACTCTTCACGGGATAATTGATCGACGGCGTGTTTAAAACGCGCCTCTCGTGTACCCCGTTCAACAGCTTGAGCGAGTTCGGTTTTGCCAGTATGTTCATGAGCTAGATGAGCGATACACGCCCATATAGCATCTTCCCCTAAGTGACCGTGGCAGATCCACCTAGCAGGGTCAGGAAGGTTTAAGCCCCTCGTTCCCTGTTCAATCTGTTCATTAAGCGTTGTTACGAATTTTGGTGGACATACAATACTACGCTGAGCGAGGAGAGGCGGTAAAGCATCAGTAAAATGATAAACGTCCCCTTCCCGCGAGATACAACTTCGGTTTAACAACGAACCGCCTTTAGTAATAGACGAGATGTTTTTCAGTGCAAGCGAATAAACGGCAGCTAATACAATGATATTTTTAAATCTAGCATGGAGATCATTGAAAAAATCTTGGCCCAAATCGTCTGAGTAGGAGAAACGAAGATAAGCCTCTACAACATTGATCTTGAAAAAATAATTTTCAATCGAATGACCAGTCGTCGTGAAATGTGGCTCGGACTGCAGCGGAGGAGCCCACGACGAATTGATATGAAGACCAGCCTCGAGACCGTCCCACTCGCGGTCCTGAAGCGTTCCAAATTTCCTTTGAATCTCAGGGCTTTTTTCCGAAAGACTCGCTGCTGCGGCAAGTACACTCCGGACAATTTCACGTTTCCCTAAGCCTTTCAAGCTCTCATCAGTCAACAACCCCGCGACGTCAATATTTCCACTTGGCTCCTGCCCTGTCGTCGCACCTAAAGCACGCTTCAGTCGAGTCAGCACGCTGCTGTCCGAAGCTCCCTCGACCATTACGGTTTTCGCAGACCTCCGACGTACGGCATTCAAATAGCCGTTGATTGAATAGCCCTGCATACTACTCCTCGCCCTCATCTGCTTCATCGAACAGATCCGTCATCAATGGCATTGTTGGAGTTGGCTCGAAATCCTGTGTTTCGTCGAAGTGATCGGCCCCTACTTCCGGCGAATGGGTGCACGCGATTAGTTGGCAATCTGGAGCTTGCGCCATTAGCTCACGTAAAATTTTTCGCTGCCAGTCGATATGCAAAGATAATTCTGGCTCATCAATGAGAAATATTCCACGTTTGAAACGTGAGCGACTCGCTGAATACAACATCGTGAGAATCTGCTTTTCACCGGATGAAAGCGCACTCAATCCATATGAGCGCCCGCCCTCCGTCCCTACTCGAACCGAGCTTTGAATTCCGCGACGTAAATTCGATTCGCCTATCTTCAGCGTCTTTTTGTCAAGAAACTTGTTGATTGACGATTCGAAATCTCTGCTTTTCTGAAATGCACTGGTTCGCTCAGACTTCCGAGTTGATAGTGTTTCAAAATAAAGTTGAAGGACTGACGTTTCTACACTCTTTGAGTCGCGCTCTCCTTTCTGCTTTAAAAAGGCTGCAGCTTCCAAAAGCCGACCATAGATAGCGCTCGGGCCTTGCGTCCCTGTTTCATTGCCGGTTGTGTCCAATAGTTCGGCAACAGACGCTATCAAAGCGTCTTCATTTTGAAATGAGCCCTTCCTTTCATCTAAACCGACAATCGTGCGGAATACTTGCACAAACACATCGGCAAACATACTTTGTTCTCGCTGCGCCATCTTTAGTTGCGCAGAGCGCCACTCGGACGATAACCCATCATCAACGTCAATAATGGACGGATATCGAACGACAGGGACAAACGAACCGAACCATTGTCTGCATTGAACAGTTTTCCGAGCGGTGAGAGTTGCTTCGTCTCTAATTGCCCGGGTTTCTGAAACTCCCTCACGCGCTTCAGATGCCTCTCGCAAAGCTTGTTGCTCTTTTTGCGTTATCAGCTCAATGTCAGCATCCTGGCGCGTATCCCGATATGGAGAAATATACTCATACCGAACTCGCTCCAAAACTGAGCGGAACGCTGGCAAATATGTAGGACGCGGGCCTAAAGCGGCACGTATAGACGCCGATTCGACGTCGGAAAGAGTTTGAGCATCGCCTGTAAAAGAAGTCGCTGCGCCGTTGAGTAGAACTTGGATACCGATGCCATGCGTTTTAATAATTACAAGCTCGGTACCATTAAACGTTGTGATAACAATACGCCTAAAATTCAAATAGTCGAACCGTTTAAAGTCCAACTCTAAGGCGTTCACGAGAATATGCAAAACAGTAGTTTTACCACGCCCGTTTTTTCCGTAAATAATATTTAAGCCAGGCTTTAACGTAATGTCGACATCAAATTGTTCGTGTAGCCCCTCGACAACCAACCTTTTTATCCCCGAGTGAGTCATCAATTATCCTTTGAAAATATATTCGGAAGCGCGACGGAAAAATGCGGCATGATTGCTTTTAGCAAATACAAGTAGTAATGCATTCTGAAACATTTGTATCAAAACAATCACCCTACCCACTTGCGCGCATTGCGGAACATGCGCATCCACGGGCTGTCCTCGCCCCAGCCTTCCGGCGCCCACGAGTGGACGACGGTGCGGAACACGCGCTCGGCGTGCGGCATCATGGCCGTGAAGCGGCCGTCGGGCGTGGTCACCGCGGTCAGGCCGCCGGGCGAACCGTTCGGGTTGAACGGATAGACCTCGGTCGCCGCGCCGCGGTTGTCGACGTAACGCAGCGACTTCACGACTTCGTCGATGTTGCCGGTCTGCGAGAAGTCGGCGTAACCTTCGCCGTGCGCGATCGCCAGCGGCGCGTGGGTGCCGGCCATGCCGGCGAAGAAGATCGACGGCGAGTCCAGCACCTCGACCATGCCGAAGCGGGCCTCGAACTGTTCCGACTTGTTGCGGGTGAACTTCGGCCAGGCGTGAGCGCCCGGGATGATGGACTTCAGGTTCGACAGCATCTGGCAGCCGTTGCACACGCCCAGGCCGAAGGTGTCCTGGCGCGCGAAGAAGCGCGCGAATTGCTCGGCGAGCTGCTCGTTGAACAGGATGGTCTTGGCCCAGCCCTCGCCCGCACCCAGCACGTCGCCGTAGGAGAAGCCGCCCACCGCGATCACGCCGTGGAAGTCGTCCAGCTTGGCGCGGCCCGCGATCAGGTCGCTCATGTGCACGTCGACCGCGTTGAAGCCGGCCTGGTGCATCGCCCAGGCGGTCTCGATGTGCGAGTTGACGCCCTGCTCGCGCAGGATCGCCACGCGCGGGCGCACGCCCGTCGCGATGAAGGGCGCCGCGATGTCCTCGCTCGGATCGAACGTCAGCTTCGGCGACAGGCCCGGATCGGTCTCGTCCAGCAGGCGATCGTATTCCTGGTCGGCGCAGGCCGGGTTGTCGCGCAGGCGCGCGATGCGCCAGCTGGTCTCGCTCCACAGGCGGTGCAGGCTGCTGCGCGGCTCGTTGTAGATGACTTTCGCGTCGCGCGTGAACTCGACCACGCCGCGATCGTTGACCTTGCCGATGATGTGGCTGCAGGCGCCCAGGTTCAGTTCGCGCAGCACGTTCATGACCGCGCTCTTGTCTTCCGCACGGACCTGGACCACGGCGCCCAGCTCTTCCGAGAACAGCGCGCGCAGCGTCATCTCGTTGCGGCGCTCGCCGACCTGGCTGGCCCAGTTCTTGGCGTCGCCCCAATCCGAAGCGTGCTCGCCCTCCATGGTCAGGATGTCGAGGTTGACCGAGACGCCGGCGCGGCCGGCAAAGGCCATCTCGCACAGCGTGGCGAACAGGCCGCCGTCCGAACGGTCGTGGTAGGCCAGCAGCTTGCCCTCGGCATTCAGGCGCTGGATCGCACCGAAGAAGGCCTTCAGGTCTTCCGGCGAATCGACGTCGGGAACGCTGTCGCCCAGCTGCTGGGTGACCTGCGCCAGCGCCGAGGCACCGAGGCGGTTCTTGCCGCGGCCCAGGTCGATCAGGATCAGGGCGGTCTCGCCCTGGTCCGTGCGCAGTTGCGGCGTCAGCGAACGGCGCACGTCAGGCACCGGCGCGAATGCCGAGACGATCAGCGAGACCGGCGACAGCACTTCCTTGGCTACCCCGTCGTCCTTCCAGGTCGTCCGCATCGACAGCGAATCCTTGCCGACCGGGATGCTGATGCCCAGGGCCGGGCACAGTTCCATGCCGACCGCCTTCACGGTGTCGAACAGGGCGGCGTCCTGGCCCGGCTGGCCGCAGGCGGCCATCCAGTTGGCGGACAGCTTGATGTCTTCGATGGAAGCGATCGGCGCGCAAGCGATGTTGGTGATCGCCTCGCCCACGGCCATGCGGCCGGAGGCGGCGGCGTCGATCACGGCCAGCGGGGTGCGCTCGCCCATCGCCATCGCCTCGCCCTGGAAACCTTCATAGCTCATCGCGGTGACGGCGCAGTCGGCCACCGGCACCTGCCACGGGCCGACCATCTGGTCGCGCACGGTCATGCCGCCCACGCTGCGGTCGCCGATGGTGATCAGGAAGGACTTGTCGGCCACGGTCGGCAGCAGCAGCACGCGGCGCGCGGCTTCGCCGAGTTCGATGCCGGTCAGGTCGACCGGCGGCAGGTCGCGCTGCACGTGCTCGACGGTGCGCTGCATCTTCGGCGGCTTGCCGAGCAGGACTTCCATCGGCATATCAACGGGATGAGAAGCGGCAGGATTGTTGCCCATCTCCGGATCGATCACGCGCAGCTGGCGCTCTTCGGTGGCGACGCCGACGACCGCGAACGGGCAGCGCTCGCGCTCGCACAGCGCAGCGAAGGTCTGCAGGTCGTCGGGCGAAATCGCCAGCACGTAGCGTTCCTGCGATTCGTTCGACCAGATCTCCTTCGGCGCCATCCCGCTCTCTTCGAGCTGGATCTTGCGCAGGTCGAAGGTCGCGCCGCGCTTGGCGTCGTTCACGATTTCCGGGAAAGCATTGGATAAGCCGCCCGCGCCGACGTCGTGGATCGAGATGATCGGGTTGTCGCTACCCAGCTGCCAGCAGCCGTTGATGACTTCCTGGGCGCGGCGTTCCATTTCCGGGTTGCCGCGCTGGACCGAGTCGAAATCGAGATCCGCGGTATTCGTGCCGGTCGCCATCGAGGAGGCGGCCGAGCCGCCCATGCCGATGCGCATGCCCGGACCGCCGAGCTGGATCAGCAGGCTGCCGACCGGGATGTCGTTCTTGTGGGTGTGCTGGTCGGCGATGTTGCCGATGCCGCCCGCGATCATGATCGGCTTGTGGTAGCCGTAGACGCCGCCGGCCGCCTGGGCATTCTGCTCGTAGGTACGGAAGTAGCCGCCCAGGACCGGACGGCCGAACTCGTTGCTGAAGGCGGCGCCGCCGAGCGGGCCGTCGATCATGATCTGCAGCGGGGAAGCGATGCGTTCTGGCTTGCCGTAGACGGGCGCATCACCCTTCTCGCCTTTGCTCGTGACGTCGGCAGCGTTCTCCCACGGACGCTGGGCGTCCGGCAGCAGCAGGTTCGAGACCGTGAAGCCGGTCAGGCCCGCCTTCGGCTTGGCGCCGCGGCCGGTCGCGCCCTCGTCGCGGATTTCGCCGCCGGCGCCGGTCGAGGCGCCCGGGAACGGCGAGATCGCGGTCGGGTGGTTGTGGGTCTCGACCTTCATCAGGGTGTGCACCAGTTCGCTCGACGGGGCGTATTCGCCGCCCGCGCGCGGGAAGAAGCGCGTCACCGTTGCGCCTTCCATGATCGACGAGTTGTCGCTGTAGGCGACGATCGTGCCCTTCGGCTGCAGCTGGTGCGTGTTCTTGATCATCTGGAACAGCGACTTGTCCTGCTTCACGCCGTCGATCACCCAGTCGGCGTTGAAGATCTTGTGGCGGCAGTGTTCCGAGTTCGCCTGGGCGAACATCATGAGTTCCACGTCGGTTGGATTGCGCTCGGCCTTGGTGAAGGCATCGAACAGGTAGTCGACTTCGTCTTCCGACATCGCCAGGCCCAGTTCGGTATTCGCACGCACCAGGGCCTCGCGGCCCTGGCCCAGCACGTCGATCGCCTCGAGCGCCTTGCCTTCGAGTTCGTCGAACAGGCGTACGGCTTCATCGGCGCTGCGCAGCACGGTTTCGGTCATGCGGTCGTGCAGCAGGGCTGCCACCAGCTGGGCTTCCTCGTTCGACAGCTTCTTCGGCGCGCCGATGCCGGTGCCCAAGATGCCGCCCTTCAGCACGACCTTGTAGGCCACGCCGCGTTCGATGCGGTGCACGTGATGCATGCCGCAGTTGTGCGCGATGTCGGTCGCTTTCGAGGCCCAGGGCGAGATCGTGCCCAGGCGCGGGATCACGAAGAACTCTTCGGTGGCGCCCTCGTAGAGCGTCTCCGGGACCGGCTCGCCATAGGTGAGCATGGCGCTCAGGCGCTCGGTGTCCGCGGTGGACAGCGGCGCGCTGGCGTCGATGAAGTGGTAGAAGCGAGCCTGGACCGATGCGATCGCGGGGGCGACTGCTTGCAGCTGGTTCAGGAGGCGTTGGCTACGGAATACCGAAAGGGCGTTGGAACCCGGCAGAATCAACATGGCTGGAAGTTGGTTGATGCAGCGTGGCTGCGGGTGAAAGATAGCCCGCTATTATACAGGGTTGACAACGCCTTCCCACCCCGGGCGCATGCCCGCGGCCACGGAGCGCCGAGCCGGACCGCGACGGGCAGCCGCAGGGCCTCTCCGGGCGTAGGTTCGCACGCGCCGGGCCCGATTCGGTTGCCGTGCAGGATGCTTGTCGGTATCGTAGCGGCAGGAGACGAGAATGGTTGAGCGCAAGCGAGAAACGATGCAAGAAAACAGCAAGCTGTCGGTACTGGTGATCGACCCCAATCCCGGCATGCGCGGCAGCCTGCAGAACATGCTGAACCTGGGCGGCATCAGCAAGATCGAGTACGCCGTGAACTCCGGCACCGCGATCCGCCAGCTCACGCGCCGTTCCTACGACATCATCCTGTGCGAATACGACCTGGGCAGCAGCGCCGGCGACGGCCAGGACGGCCAGCAGCTGCTGGAAGACCTGCGCCATCACCGGTTGATCGCGCCGTGGGCGATCTTCATCATGCTCACCTCCGAAGCCGTCTACGGCAAGGTCGTCAGCGCGGCCGAGCTGGCGCCGACGGACTACGTCCTGAAGCCCTTCACCGCCGAGGTGCTGGGCGCGCGCATCACGCGCGCCATCGAACGCCGCGCGGTGTTCCTGCCGACCTGGCAGCTGGTGGCCCAGGGCAATGTCAGGGAGGCGATCCGCTCGGCCGCCGCCAGCGAGCTGGCCCATCCGCGCCACGCCCTCGACTTCGCGCGCCTGCGCGCCGAGCTGCACGCCCAGCTCAAGGAACCTGGCGAGGCCGAGCAGATCTACCGCAAGGTGCTCGGCTACAAGCCGCTCGGCTGGGCCGGACTGGGCCTGGCGCGCGCGCTGTTCGCGCAGGGGCGCATCGACGAGGCGCGCGACACCCTGCAGATGCTGATTTCGGCCAACCCGCGCCTGATGGCGGCCTACGACCTCCTCGCCCGCTGCCACGAAGCGGCCGGCGCCCACGCCCAGGCCCAGAAGATCCTCGAGGAAGCGGTGGCCATCTCGCCGCACATGGTGCGCCGCCTGCGCAAGCTCGGCGAAGTCGCCCTGGAAGCGGGCGACGCCGCCGCCGCCGAGCGCTCCTTCAAGCAGGTCGTGGCCAAGGCGCGCTACTCGGAATTCCGCGACCCCGAGGACCACGT
>DNCF01000287.1:0-242 GCA_003484545.1 Massilia sp.
CGCGGCGCCTCTGCCGCCCGTGCCGCGCGACCGGCCGCGCGAGGGCGGGGCGACAATTTCGGTGTAACACCGCCGGGGAGCATATTCCCGGCTTTTCAATTCATTCAATGTAGCGGTTTTATACGGGGATCATCATGTTCAAGAGACTGGCGGCGGAAGCACTGGGCATCAGCGATATCGGCGTCATCGTCGGCCCGGCGGATTACAACAAGGTCGATGCCGACGATTACCTGTTCAGCGAA
>DNCF01000287.1:451-14956 GCA_003484545.1 Massilia sp.
TCGGCCGTGTCGTCGAAGCGCGCGATCAAGCGCTACGACTATGCCGCGCACCAGATCTCGAACGTCAGCATCGAGACCGCCGGCACGCTGGACATGGACATCGAATTGAAATTCAACCTGGACGACACGGTGTTCTCGATCGACGTCAAGAAAACCTTCATCGAACAGCTCAAGGACATCTACAAGGCCCTGATTTCGATCGGCAAGCAGCAGCGCCGCGATGCCGCCTGCCGCGAGAATGCCCTGCGCGCGCTCGACGCGACCGCGTCCGTGCACAAGCTGAACATCGCGCCGGGCGAGGGCGGCCTGGTCAAGCAGTACGGCGAATTGCTGGCGGCCTTGAACAGCGCCATGTTCGATACGCACACCAAGCGCGATTTCAGCGACGTGTTTGCGAAGTACATCCACAACTGAGGGAAGTTCGCGTGCGGTGCGCCGTGTGCCGCATCCGCCACGCCGACTAGGAGGGCCACCCGCCATCGGTTACAATGATGCCGTGAAGCAGGCCAGACAGTCGCTGGCTGGCGCCGCAAGGCGCCGGCGGGAGGAAGGTCCGGACTCCACAGAGCGGGGTGACGGTTAACGGCCGTCCGCCGAAAGCCTTCCGGCGCAAGCCGGGGGTATAAGGCGAGGAATAGGGCCACAGAGACGAGCGTATTAAGTTACGGTGAAACGCGGTAACCTCCACCTGGAGCAATTCCAAATAGGCACGCGTTGATGTTGCTCGCGGAGCGTGCGGGTAGGAAGCTTGAGCGCCGGAGTAATTCGGCGCCTAGAGGAATGGCTGTCATAGGGGCGTCCCGCAAGGGAGACCACTACACAGAATCCGGCCTATCGGCCTGCTTTGCACTTAATTCTTTATCTCCTGCGCGCCAGCAAGCGCAGGACGACACTCGGGTACTTCCCCCTGCCGCAGCAGGAACTTCCGCGCCCATAAACGATCTGAACACTGAGCCATAAGGACGGCAGACGTTGCACTGCCTTGGCTCGGGGTGCGATGGTGGGCAGTTCGTCACGGGCTAGTCGAGCCCTCGGTGCTGCTTGACCTGGATCACGTGGGTTGCGGTCCCCCGGTCTGCATTCGTCTTGCATCAACACCAGCCTTGCATCACCAACAGTATCGCGGCAAGGGCGCAACCGGCACGGGCAGGGCCATCCTTCTCCCCGGTTGTTCATGTTTTGTTGTCTATTGGTTTGGTTCGCACACCATATGAAGATAACAGTGATTGGCACAGGGTATGTCGGACTGGTCTCGGGCGCCTGTTTTGCCGACGTGGGCAACACCGTGCTCTGTCTCGACGTGGACGAACGCAAGATCGAGATGCTCGATGCCGGCCGGCTGCCGATCTTCGAGCCCGGCCTCGATGCCCTGGTGGCGCGCAACAGGGCGGCCGGCCGGATGAGGTTCACCGCCAACTACGACGAAGCGGTTGCCCACGCCGACGTCATCTTCCTGTGCGTGGGCACGCCGCCGGACGAAGAGGGCAGGGCCGATCTCACCCATGTGCTCGCAGCGGCGCGCAGCATCGGCCAGCGCATGCAGCGGCCGGCCATCCTGGTCAACAAGTCGACCGCGCCCGTCGGCACCGCCGACCAGGTGAAACGCGTCGTCGCCGGCGAGCTCGGCATGCGCGGCCTGTCTATCGACTTCTCGGTCGTCAGCAATCCCGAGTTCCTGAAGGAAGGGGCGGCGATCGAGGATTTCATGCGCCCGGACCGGATTGTCGTCGGCAGCGACAATCCGCAGGCAACCAGGATCATGCGCCATCTTTACGCGCCGTTCAGCCGCAACCATGAAAAGCTGGTCGAAATGGATGTGCGCAGCGCCGAGCTGACGAAATACGGCGCCAACGCCATGCTGGCCACGCGCATCAGCTTCATGAACGAACTGGCCAACCTGGCGGAAAGCCTGGGCGCCGATATCGAGCAGGTACGGCGCGGCATCGGCTCCGATCCGCGCATCGGCCCCGACTTTTTATATGCCGGCGTGGGATACGGCGGCTCCTGCTTCCCCAAGGATGTCAGGGCCTTGCTGAAGACATCGGCAGACCATGGCCAGCACCTGCGCATCCTGGACGCCATCGAAGCGGTGAACGCATCGCAAAAGAATATCCTGTTCAAGAAGATCGCCGAGTTCTTCGGCGGCATCGATCGGCTGGCAGGAAAAACCGTGGCGCTGTGGGGCCTGTCGTTCAAACCGAATACCGACGATGTGCGCGGGGCGCCCAGTCTCGCGCTGATACGGAGCCTGTTTGCGGCGAATTGCCGCGTACAGGCTTACGATCCGGTTGCCGCCAGTGCGGCGAAAAGCGTGCTGCTCAGGGAGCATGGCGAAGCGCGTTGCCAGGAACTGCTCGCGGTGGTGAATCCGGCGGCGGCCGCCGTCGAAGGCGCCGACGTGCTGGCCATTGCGACGGAGTGGAAAGAGTTTCGCTCGCCGGATTTCGGCTTGCTGGCCGCCACGCTCCGGCACCGGGCAATTTTTGACGGCAGAAATCTCTACGATCCGGAGTTCGTCGCATCGTTCGGGCTGGCCTACCACGGTATCGGCAGGCCTGTGCCGATGGGGCAGCAATGATCCCGGCCAATACCCCTGTCCTGGTCACCGGCGCAGCCGGCTTCATCGGGAGTTTCCTGGCAGCGCGCATGGCGCGCATGGGCATGCGGGTGACGGCATGCGACAACTTCAGCGCGTATTACCCGCTTGATTTGAAGCATGGGCGCGTCCAGGCCTTGCTGGCGCCGCATGACCTACGCTGCGAAGCCGTGGAGCTTGCCGATGCGCGCCAGGTCGAGCGCCTGTTCGAACGCGTCCGGCCCGCGTATGTCGTGCACCTGGCGGCGCAGGCCGGCGTGCGCTATTCGATCGACAACCCTGCCGCCTACGTGCAATCGAACCTGGTGGCGTTCGCCAACGTCCTGGAAGCCTGCCGGCAGTACCGGCCCCGCCACCTGGTCTATGCGAGCAGCAGCAGCGTCTACGGAGCAAGCTTGACAGCGCCGTTCCGGGAAAGCGACAGGACCGATGCGCCCGTTTCATTTTATGCGGCGACCAAGAAGGCGAACGAGGCAATGGCGCATTCCTATAGCCACCTGTTCGGGTTGCCGGCGAGCGGCCTGCGGTTCTTCACCGTCTACGGCCCCTGGGGCCGTCCGGACATGGCCTATTTCAGCTTCGCGCAGAAAATGCTCAAGGGCGAGACGATTCCGGTCTTCGCCCAAGGCGAACTGCAACGGGACTTTACCTATATCGACGACATCGTCGAAGGGATCGTCCGCGTGCTGGCGAAACCGCCCGGCGGATCAGCCAATGCGCCGGACAATCCGGCCGCCGGCGCCGCGCCGCACATGGTGTTCAACATCGGTAACTGCCAGCCGGTCCGGGTCCTGGATTTTATCGCGGCCCTGGAGGAGGCCGTCGGGATCAAGGCCAGGATTCGCTTCCTGCCGATGCAGCCGGGCGACGTGCCGATGACCTGTGCCGATACCGGCAAGCTGCGCGACTGGGTCGGCTTTGCGCCGGCGACTCCGCTCCAGGATGGGCTGCGCCGCTTCCGCGCGTGGCTGGTCGCCTGGATGGCCCACGGCCAGGCGGGCTAGGCATGCAACTGGCCATGCAAGACGCGCCTGTCGAGGCGGCGGACGTACAACGCGCAGGCACGCGTTTTCTCCTCGCGCTCGCAGCATATTTCCTGCTGCAGGTCGTGCTGCGCGTGACCTCGCCCGCCGTGCTCGACCTGGACGAATCGGAAGCGGTCCTGAGCTTCCAGCACCTGCAGCGGGGCTACGGCAACCAGCCGCCGCTGTACTTCTGGCTGCAATGGCTCATGTTTTCCGCATGCGGCATCAATCTCTTCGCCCTGTCCTTCCAGAAGAACCTGCTGCTGTTCTGCACTTACCTGGCGACCTTCCACACGGCCAGGTCGCTCATCGGCATGAATGCGGCCATCATCGCCGCCGCGTCGCTCATCCTGTTCCCGCAACTGGGCTGGGAATCGCAGCGCGACCTGACGCATTCGGTGCTGGCGACCTGCATGGCCGCCCTCACGCTCTGGTGCTATGTCGGCCTGCTGAGGCATCGGAGCAAGTGGCGCCATGCGCTGTTCGGCCTGCTGATCGGGCTCGGCCTGCAGTCGAAGTACAACTTCGCTGTGTTCGCGCTGGGGCTGCTTGCGGCCAGCCTGCTGGTGCGGGAACACCGGCAGGCGGTATGGACCCGCGATGCCTGGCTGGCGCTGGCCGTGGCCGCGCTGTCCCTGGCGCCGCACGGGCTGTGGCTGCTTGACCACCTGGATGCCGCAACGAGCGCCACGCTGGAGAAAATGCATGGCCGTGGCGGGGACTACGCCGGCAGGGTGGCGCGTGGCTTCGGCAACCTGGTCGGCGCGGTGCTTCTGTTCGCCACGCCGCTCTGGATCGTGTACGGCTGGATCTGGTGGCGGCACCGTGGCCAGGCCCGGGCCCGGCTCGATACCCCCGCGGCCCGGTTTTTCCTCTGGTTCTACCTTGCGGCGTTTGCGTGCATCGCCGCGCTGGTTCTCAGCGGCGAACTGGCCAGGATCAAGAGCCGCTGGATGCAGCCGATCCTGTTCCTGTTGCCGCTTGCGTTCCTGGTCATTTTTCCGTCGCTCGCGCGCCGCACGATGCGTCGCATCATCCTGTGGGCGGCGGGCCTGTGCGCGATCCTCATCCTGGCGGGCATGCTGGCACGCGGCTACCTTGACAAGGACACGCGCGCACCGTTTGGCGCATTGTCGGCCCAACTGATGCTGCGCTTTCCCCAGGCGGGCACCGTGGTCGCAAACGACCTGACGGTCGCGGGCAACCTGTATCTGCATCACCCGGGGTGGACCGTCATGCTGTTGCCCGCGGTGCTGCAGAGCCGGCCGCCTCTGCATGGCGAGGTGCTCCTGCTCGATTCCGGCGACCACCCGGACCGCCGGTTCGACCGATTGCTCGACGCCTATCCAGCCAGCGTGGTCCGCCAGCGCGGACGGCTCGCAATCGGCACACCACAGGATCGACAAGGCGCCATCGCGGTGGAATATGCGCTTGTCTCGCTAAAGGACGCGTAAATGCTTTTGTCGGTCGTTATCCCAGTCATGAACGAGCAGGGCAATATCCAGCCCTTGATTGCGCGTATCGCGGAGGCGCTGGCCGGCATCGAGCATGAGATCATTTTCGTGGACGACGGCTCCACGGATGCCACCGTGGCGGAAATAGAACGCTTCGCGACGCCCCATACCCGGGTCCTGGTCCTGAATCGCAACTACGGCCAGACCACGGCCATGGCGGCCGGCATCGATGCCGCAAACGGCGAGCTGATCGTCATGCTCGATGGCGATCTGCAAAACGATCCCGACGATATTCCGCGCATGATGGCGCGCATGCGAGAAGGCGACTGGGACGTCGTCGCCGGCATCCGCGCCAGGCGCAAGGACGGTTTCCTGTTGCGCAAGCTGCCGAGCAAGCTGGCCAATTGGCTGATCCGGCGCGCGACCGGCGTCCATATCAGCGATTACGGCTGCACCCTCAAGTTGTTCAAGCGCGACGTCGCCAAGAACCTGGGGCTGTATGGCGAACTTCACCGCTACGTGCCGGTACTGGCCACGATGTATGGCGCCAGGATGACGGAGATGGAAGTGCGGCACCATGCGCGCCATGCCGGCGTCTCCAAGTACGGCATCAATCGCACCTTGAAAGTGGTCAGCGACCTGATGCTCATGGTGTTCATTCGTAACTACGGCCAGCGTCCCATGCACCTGTTCGGCACCGCCGGGATCGTCGCGTTTTTCGTGGGCTGTGCCCTGAATGGCTATGTCTTGTTCGAAAAGCTCATGGGGGAACAAAGCGCCGGTCGGCCGCTGCTGTTCCTTGGCCTGCTGCTGACGGTGGCGGGCATCCAGCTGATCACCACCGGCTTCGTGGCGGATCTGATCATGCGGACGTATTACGAATCCCAGAACAAGAAGCCCTATCAGATCAAGAAGATCACCGGTGTCTAGGCATGTCGGCAAGATGCTGAAAGTGGTGTTGCAGGTGCTGGTATCGGCCTGCCTGGTCGTGTTCGTCTTTCGCCAACTCGACTTCAGTCAGGTGAAAATCCTGGCCTATCATCCCCGGCGGGCGCCGCTGCTGGTTGCCGCCTTCGTCACGTTCAATCTGTCGAAGATCGCCAGCGCGCTGCGCCTGAATATCTACCAGCGCCATGCGGGCGTGCACCTGGGCGAGGGAGAAAACCTGCGTTTGTATTACGCAGGCATGTTCCTGAACCTGTTCCTGCCGGGCGGGATCGGTGGCGATGCCTACAAGATCCTGGTACTGCACCGCAGCCATGCCATGCCGCTGCGCGCATTGATCACGACCACCCTGGCGGACCGTGTCAGCGGCATTCTGGTCCTGTTGGCGATCGCGTGCCTGCTGATGCCCATGCTGGCGCTACCCTGGGATGCGCCGGCCGTCATCGCGGTGGCGCTTGCCTCCCTCGGCGCGGTGATCGCCGTTTTCGTCGCCGGGCATCGGTGGCTGGTCAAGCTCGACCCGCGGGGTATTGCCGCCGTGTTCGGGCTCGGCATCGGGGTGCAATGTCTGCAGTTGACCTGCATGGGGATGCTGCTTGCCTACCTGGGCGCGCCCGCGGCGCATTACCTGGCCTATTCTTTCCTGTTCCTGGTGTCGTCGATCGCCGCCGTACTGCCGCTCAGTGTCGGCGGCCTGGGCATACGGGAGGCGACCTTTCTGTTCGGCGTCGGCCTGTTTCACCTGGAGCCCACCTTCGGCGTGATGGCGTCCAGCGGTTTCTTCCTGACGACGGTCTTCTCGTCCCTGATCGGTTCCCTGTTCCTGGGCCATTTTTCGCTGCGCTCGCCGGCGGCCAGGTACTAGTGCCGGTGCCGCCGCAGGAGCGGAGAATGCAAGGCAGTCCCTGCAAATGTCGTCAGGCGCTCTCAGGAAGGGATGACGGGCGCTCTTGGGCTACAATCCGGGGACGAAGCATGCTGGCTTCTTCCGGAGACATCGATGCCCCAATACATCCTCGCCCTGGACCAGGGAACGACCAGTTCGCGCGCGATCCTGTTTGACCGCCAGGGCCAGGTGGCGGCCTGCGCCCAGCAGGAGTTTCCCCAGCATTTTCCCCAGCCCGGCTGGGTCGAACACGATGCCCTCGATATCTGGAACAGCCAGCTCGCCTGCGCGCGCCAGGTGCTGAAACAGGCCGGGGCGCACGCTGGACAGGTCGCGGCGATCGGCATCGCCAACCAGCGCGAAAGCACCATCGTCTGGGACCGCGCGACCGGCGAGCCGGTTGCCCGCGCGATCGTCTGGCAGGATCGCCGCACCGCCGGCGCCTGCGACCGCCTGCGTGCCGAAGGCAAGGCGCACCTGGTCCAGCGCAGCACCGGGCTCGAACTCGACGCCTATTTCTCCGCGACCAAGCTGGCCTGGCTGCTCGAGAACGTGCCGGACGCCCGCGCGCGGGCCGAGCGCGGCGAGCTGTGCTTCGGCACCGTCGACAGCTGGCTCACCTATAAATTGTGCGGGCGGCACGTCACCGACGTCAGCAATGCCTCGCGCACCATGCTCTACAACATCCACACGCTGCGCTGGGATCCGGCCCTGCTCGACCTGTTCGGCATTCCCGCGGCGATGCTGCCCGAGGTTGTGAAGAGTTCCGGCGAAGTAGGGCAGGCGCATGAAGAATGGTTCGGCCGCACCATTCCCGTGGCCGGCATCGCCGGCGACCAGCAGGCCGCCACCTTCGGCCAGGCCTGCTACGACAAGGGCATGGTCAAGAATACCTATGGCACCGGCTGTTTCATGCTGATGCACGCCGGCTACGTGCCGCCGGTCTCGCGCAACCGACTGCTGGCGACCATCGGCTGGAAGGTCGACGGCCGGGTCGACTACATGATCGAGGGCAGCGTCTTCATGGGCGGCGCCACCGTCCAGTGGCTGCGCGACGGGCTCGGCATCATCAAGCAGTCGAACGAGGTCGAACCGCTGGCGATGTCGGTGACCGACAGCGGCGGCGTGATGCTGGTGCCGGCCTTCGTGGGCCTGGGCGCGCCGCACTGGGACCCGTACGCGCGCGGGACCATCGTCGGCATGACGCGCGGGACCACCGCCGCCCACGTCGCGCGCGCGGCGCTGGAAGCGATCGCCTACCAGAGCGCGGAACTGCTCGAGGCGATGCAGAAGGACGCCGCCTGCCCGGTGACCGAGGTGCGCGCCGACGGCGGCGCGGCCCGCAACGACCTCCTGATGCAGTTCCAGGCCGACCTGCTCGGCGTGCCGGTGGTGCGGCCGAAGGTCACGGAAACGACGGCGCTCGGCGCGGCCTACCTGGCCGGCCTGGCGACGGGCTTCTGGACCTCGCGCGAGGAGATCGCCGCGCTATGGCGCGCGGAGCGCCGTTTCGAACCCGGCATGCCCGTCGAGCGCCGCGCCGCCCTGATGACGCGCTGGGCGCGCGCGGTCGCGCATGCCAAAGGGTGGGCCGAACATTGAACCGGACATACAACGATAAGGATGGAGCGAGACGATGCAGTTTGAAATTGCACCAGTAGGCAGCGGCGTGTTCTGGACCATGGCGGCGATCACCTTCCTGGCCTGCGCCGCGCCCTTGCTGGTGATCCGGCGCGACGGCCTGGCCGTCAGCATGAAGAACGTGCTGCTGGCGGCGGTCCTGATCGTGCCCTTCACGGCGACGCTGGCCTATTCGGTGCACGACAATGCCCTGGAGCTCGCCGACGGCAAGATCCTGCTGCGCGCCGCCCATTTCTATGAACATGACCGGCCGCTGTCCGACTTCAACCTGGACGGTGCGCGCATCGGCAGCTACGGTTCCATCCACGAGGCGCGCCTGGGCGTGCGCAGGAACGGCATCCACATGCCCGGCTATGCGGCCGGACGCTTCAATGCGCCGAACGAGAAACAGGTGTTCGCCCTGCTGACCGACCGCAACCAGGTGGTCTACCTGCCGGCGCGGATCGGGCCCTCGCTGCTGGTGAGCGTGGCCGAGCCGGAGCGTTTCCTGGCGGCCTTGCGGGCACGCCGGCCGGCGCCGGGCTGATCGTCGCTTCGACGCCTGCTTCTCGACGCTTACTGCTCGACGCTTACTGCTCGACGCTCACTTCTCGACAATCTCGAAGTCGAACTCGTCGACCCCGGCCACCTCGCCGTGCACGCGGTCGCCCGGCTTCAGGGCGCCGACCCCGGCCGGCGTCCCCGTGAAGATCAGGTCCCCCGGCGCCAGCGTCACCAGGCGCGACAAATGGCTGATGATGTCCGCGACCGGCCAGATCATCTCGGTCAGCGCGCCTTCCTGGCGCACCTCGCCGTTCACCGTCATGCGGATGCAGGCATCCTCCGACGGGTGGCCGAAGCTGCTCACCGGGCGCAGCGGCGAGCAGGGCGCCGAGGCATCGAAGCCCTTGGCCATGTCCCAGGGACGGCCGTTTTCCTTCGCCGCCGACTGCAGGTCGCGCCGCGTCAGGTCCAGCCCGACGCCGTAGCCCCAGACCTTCGCCAGCGCCTCGTCGGCCGGGATGTCGGCGCCGCCTGAGCGCAGCGCCACCACCAGCTCGATCTCGTGGTGCAGGTCTTCGGTCGCGGGCGGGTAGGGCAGCGCCCCCTCGGCCGCCACCACCGCGTCCGCCGGCTTCATGAAGAAGAAAGGCGGCTCGCGGTTCGGGTCGCTCCCCATTTCGCGCGCGTGGGCGGCGTAGTTGCGGCCCACGCAAAACACGCGGCGGATCGGGAAACGGGCGCTGCTGCCGAAGATGGCGAGCGAGGGGATGGCGGGCGGCGTGAAGGCGTAGTCGGTCATGGAGTTTCGCGAGGGACGTTGGAGCAATGATTCTACAGGCGAGCGGCCGTGTCAGTGCGCCAGTTGCACCATGCGTGTGCTGCAGTGCTCAGAACCCGATCCGCCCCTTGCCCGGCGTCGTCTTCAGCCGCACGTCCTCGAGCGTGACGTGGCTGCGCCCGTCGGCCACCGCATAGCCCAGGCTGTCGAGCAGCGTCTTGCGCAGGTCGCGCGGCGAGACTGGCGCCAGCCGGTCGAGCACCGCGTCCGCCAGGTGTTCGTCGAAGCCCTCCAGGTTGAGTTCCTCCAGCAGCGCCGCGTACATGCGCTGGGCGATGCCGGCCGCCTGCTCGCGCGTCGGCGCCGGCACCTCGTACACGGCCATCCGGTTCAGCAGCGGCGCGGGGATGCCCTCGGTGGAGTTGGCGGTCAGGACCCAGCAGATCTGGCTGGCGTCGATCTCGACGTCGATGAATTCGTCGCGGAAGGCGCGCGCCGTTTCCGGCTCCAGCAATTGGTACAGGGCGGCCAGCGGGTCGGACTGCGAGGAGCCGGTCGCCTTTTCCACTTCGTCCAGCACCACCACCGGGTTGGCGAACTGGCCGCGCACCAGGCGCTCGGCGACCTTGCCGCACTTGGCGCCGCGCCAGCTGGCCGAGCTGCCGGTGATGACGAAGCCGGCCGACAGGGCGTTCATGCTGATCAGCTCGAACTCGGTGCCCATGGCCTTGGCCAGGCGCCGCGCGAAGTGGGTCTTGCCCACGCCCGGGCCGCCCAGCAGCAGGATCGGCATCACGTTGAAGCCGCGGTTGCCGGCATGGGCCAGGCGCAGGTAGCGCGCCAGGTCGTCCAGGACCTCGTCGAAATTGGGACAGTCCTCGCGCAGGGCGTCGAGGGACGCGATGGAGGAGGGGGTGGTGACGAAGCGCTCGGGGCCGGTCTCGAGCATGCGTTCGTAGAACGCGTCGAGTTCCGGCGAGCGTCCGCGGCTGCGCTCGAGGGCGTCCTGGACGTCGAGCAGGTCGTAGACGGCGCGGGTGCGGGCGAGGGTAATGCTCACGGCGGTTCTCCTTCATGCCGCCCGACGGCGCCAGCGTCGGCGCCCCTACTTGCCGGGCGATGAACAATCCTAACCCGCCGAGCATGAATCCGCAATTTCCGGCTCGACTGTTGTGCGCGCCCGGCGGTGTTGCAGGGCAGCGTCCTGTTCAGTCTATTTTTGCGCTATGTCAAATCGTAAAGACAGCTTGTCTAGATGAGGTAGCACTTGCAGTCTTTTAGCTAAGTGCTTCATTTTGCGGGACATTTTGTCTTGACACCGCTTGAGGGAAGCGCGCTAAGTCCTTGGTTTCATTGGCAAAATCGGAAAGTTTCCTCACGGAATTCGCTTGACCAGCAACAACGCTTCCTCTAAAGTGGGAAACGGTGTGAAAAAGTGCAGTTTTGTGGGAGATGTCAGGATCTCCCGGCGCGCAAAACAACTAAACTGATAACTCTCCAAACTAGGTACCTACGTGTTTCAAGGCGCGTCAGCGATCAATCTCGATGCGAAAGGCCGGATGTCTATCCCGGCAAAGCACCGTGACGCCCTTGCACTTCAGTGCGAAGGGCGCTTGACCTTGACCCGCCACCCGCACGGCTGCCTGCTGCTGTTCCCCCGTCCTGTCTGGGAAACCCACCGCGAACAGATCGCCGCCTGGCCGATGTCCGCACGCGCATGGCAGCGCATTTTCCTCGGTAACGCCTGCGATGTCGAGGTCGACAGCGCCGGCCGCATCCTGATTTCCCCCGAACTGCGCTCCGCCGTCGGGCTGGAAAAGGAAGTGATGATGCTCGGAATGGGCACCCACTTCGAAATCTGGGACGCCGCCAAACTGGCCCAGGACGAGGCCGAGGCGGTCGCCGGCGGCATGCCGGATGTCCTTTCCAACTTCTCTTTCTGAGGCACCGATGACCACACCCGACACGGTGCCACATCTGCAGCATCGCACGGTGCTGCTTGACGAAGCGGTAGCTGCGCTCAACCTCGACGAGGGCCAGCGCGGAAACGGCCTCTATATAGACGGCACTTTCGGCCGCGGCGGCCACAGCCGCCTGATCCTGTCGCGCCTGAACGCGGCAGGGCGCCTGGTTGCGTTCGACAAGGACCCCCAGGCGATCGCCACCGCAGAACAGATCTCCGACCCGCGCTTCTCGATCGTGCACGACAGCTTCGCCACCATGGGTTCCGCCATGGCTGCGCGCGGCGTCGCGCAGGTCGACGGCATCCTGCTCGACCTGGGCATTTCTTCGCCCCAGGTCGACGATGCCGCGCGCGGCTTCAGCTTCCGTCACGACGGCCCGCTCGACATGCGCATGGACACCACCCGTGGCATCTCGGCCGCCGAGTGGATCGCGACGGCCACCGAACAACATTTGGAAAAGGTAATACGCGATTATGGGGAAGAACGGTTTGCTTTTCAGATTGCAAAGGCGATTGTTGCTCGCCGGGCAGTCGAGCCAATTTCAGGCACACGCCAGCTTGCCGCAATCGTGGCAGACGCGGTCAAGACTCGGGAAAAGGGCAAGGACCCGGCAACCCGCACCTTTCAGGCTATCCGGATTTACATCAATCAAGAGCTTGAGGACCTCGAGGCCGGATTGAACGCGGCCTACGCCTTGCTGGCGCCGGGTGCGCGCATGTCGATCATCAGCTTCCATTCGCTGGAAGACCGCATCGTCAAGCAGTTCCTGGCTAGCAAAGCCAAGGTCGCCCAGCCGGACCGCCGGCTGCCGATCCGCGCCGTCGACCTGCCGCAGCCGCAGATGAAGCTGATCGCCAAGGTCAAGCCCAGCGACGAGGAAGTCGCGGCCAACCCGCGCGCCCGCTCGGCGGTGCTGCGCGTGGCCGAGCGCCTGGAGGATGTCGCGAAAGGCAGCGCCCGATGAGCAACAAGCTCAACGTCGCGCTGGCCGCCGGCCTGATCGCCTGCGGCCTGACGCTGGTGAACGCGCGCTACCAGGCGCGCCACCTGTTCATCGAACTCGAACGCCTGCAGCAGCAGTCGCGCCAGCTCGACATCGACTGGGCCCAGCTGCAGCTGGACCAGTCCACCCTCGGCAAGAACGAGCGCATCGAACAGATCGCGCGCACCGAATTGAACATGACCCCGTTGACCCCGGCCCGCACCCAGTACCTGACGGAGGGCGCGCAATGAAGCGCGACAAGCCCTTCACCACCGGCCGCGTGGCGGCCGCGAAAGGCATGGCTTTCTCGAAAAGCCCGGTGCTGGCCGTGCGCCTGCCCGACTGGCGCTCGCGCATGGTGCTGTTCATGCTGTTCGCCGGCTTCATGACGCTGGCCGGGGCCGCCGTCTACCGCCAGGTGATCGACGACGAGTTCCTGCAAAAGCAGGGCAAGAACCGCTACGAGCGCACGCTCGAAATGCCGGCCACGCGCGGCAAGATCATGGACCGCAACGGCCAGGTGCTGGCGTCCTCGCTGCCGGTGAAGGCGGTGTGGGCCCTGCCCGAGGACGTGCTGGCCTCGCCGCCGGAAAAGATCGCCGAGCTGGCGCGCCTGCTGGAGATGCCGGAATCGGAGCTGCGCAAGAAGCTCGACTCCGACCGCACCTTCGTCTACCTGAAGCGCCAGGTCGAGATGGACGTCATCGCCAAGATCGAGAAGCTCAAGATCAACGGCATCGACACCCGCAAGGAATACAAGCGCTTCTACCCGCAGGGCGAAGTCATGACCCACCTGGTCGGCTTCACCAACGTCGAGGACGCGGGCCAGGAAGGCATGGAACTGGCGCAGCAGAAGTCGCTGGTCGGCACGCCGGGCAGCCGCCGCGTGATCAAGGACCGCCTGGGCCGCGTGGTCGAGGACCTCGGCATCCTGCGCGAGCCGCACGACGGCAAGGACCTGGTCCTGTCGGTCGACAGCAAGCTGCAGTACATCGCCTTCAACAGCATCAAGAACGCGGTCGAGAAATTCAACGCCAGCGCCGGCGCCGCCGTGGTGCTGGACGTGCACACCGGCGAAGTGCTGGCGCTGGCCAACTACCCGACCTACAACCCGAACGACCGCCGCAAGCTGACCGGCGAGCAGCTGCGCAACCGCGTCATTACCGACACCTACGAGCCGGGCTCGATCATCAAGCCGTTCACCGTGGCGCTCGGCCTGGACAAGAAGCTGATCACGCCGAACACCGTGTTCGACACCGGGTCCGGCCGCATCACCATCGGCGGGCGCACCATGCGCGACTCGCACCCGAAGCCGATGCTGACCACCAGCGGCATCATCCAGAAATCGTCGAACGTCGGCGTGGTCAAGATCTCGCAGATGATCCCGCCGCAGGACATGTGGGAGCTGTACACCAAGCTCGGCTACGGCCAGGCGCCGCGCTTCGGCTTCCCGGGCCCGGCCGCCGGCCGCGTGCGCCCATGGAAATCCTGGCGTCCGGTCGAATACGCGAACATGGCCTTCGGCCACGGCCTGTCGGTCTCGCTGCTGCAGATGGCGCGCTCCTACATGATCTTCGCCCGCAACGGCGACATCATCCCGCTTTCGTTCGTGAAGGTGAACGAGGAGCCGGCCGGCCAGCAGATCATCTCGCCGCAGACCGCGGCCCAGGTGCGCACCATGCTCGAATCCGTCGTCAGCCCGCAGGGCACGGCCTCGCGCGCCCAGGTCGCCGGCTACCGCGTCGGCGGCA
>DNCF01000105.1 GCA_003484545.1 Massilia sp.
CATGCGCTGGATGCCGCGTTCCCCGATCGGCGCCGTGCTGGGCCTGGCCCTGCTGGGCGCGGGCGTGCTGGCGGTCACCCGTGGCAACAATGGCGGACGCATCTCGGCCACCGAGGCCCGCGGGGCGTCGGAATAAATTGGCGAAGCAGGTCGGCGTCGTCGCTCGGCGACGCAGGGATCAGGCACTGACGGGCATTGACAGGCACGGACGAAACGTTCCGGCCGCGCCCATCAGTGTCTGCTCGTCAGCCGGGTGCGGCGTCGGCCCGGCTGTTCCAGTCGGTCACGCCGACCCGTCCTGCCTGCCGGGACGGCGGCTATTCGATCAGCACCCGCCGGACGGCCCGCGCATGGCCGCGGAAGGGCCGCCCGTACACCGTCTGGATGCCGCTTGCGAAGTTTTCGCCCCAGACCAGCTGGGAGCGCGTTTCGTGCGGTTCGGACGACCAGTACCATTCGCGCGAGAATTGCTCGCGCAGGTTGGCGAACAGCAGCGACAGTTCGCGCCGGTTCGGTAGCTCCCCGCCTTGCGAGCCCGCCCAGTCGAGCGCGCCCGGCCAGCTGACGTCGCCTACGTCGCCGGGAAGCAGGATCAGGTGATGGTCGGGTTGCCCATCCTTGCCAAGGATAACCCCGGCGTAGTGCTCGCCTTCCTTCAACGTCTCTCGTAATTGCATATAGATGCCCATCGTGTCCTCGTGCGTCGGTGTGTGCGGCCATGTATGACACCGGCCTCGTCGCTTTAGTTGCCGCTCTGGACACGACCTGGATCAGACCTTTGTGCGATTGCAGAGGAAGCGCTGCAGCGTTCCGCGCATATGTCATTGATTTCTCTGAAAACTTTCTTCGGTGGTAATAAGAAAGTGAGCAATAAATCGCAGAAAATCGCGGGCTGGCCGCAGAAGTTTTGATCTGTCGCAAATAGCGTCAAACGTGTATTGATTTGTCAAGCTGTTCGTGTAGAATCAGACGTTTCTCATGGGTCGGCGTCCCGCATTTCGCGGCGCGCCATTGGCGGTTCGAATACGGTACAGGCATGTCACGCTTCCAGCACGATCAGTCGTTCAATTTGGCATTGCGGCATACGGCGGCGGCTGTTCGCGCGGTTTTTCGAGCTGTCTGCCGCGCCGCATCTCGCGACGTATCTTGTGCTGGAACTCGCGCTGTATCTCGCGTTGCGTCTCGCGTTGCGTCCCGCGTCGTATTTCGCGTCGTATCTCGCGTTACCCCCCGCGTTACCTCCCATCGTCGCCTCCATCACGCACGCACAGGCATTCCGGCCAACGCCGTCTGTGCCCGCATTTCCGAGCATCTCGCCCGGCTTGGTTGAGCTCGGCCGACAGCTTGCTGTCGTACGCCGAGCATGCCCAACTTTCCGCCGCCGCCGCTGCGGCCGGCAATGTCAAGCTGAGGAAATTCTTACCAAGAGGTACCAATGGATATCGTAGAGATGAACACGGAACAGAAATCGCAACAAACCAAGCTCAATCCCGACACCACGTCGCGCCGCCCGCGCCGCCGCATGGCGCGGCAACTGGTCGAACGCGGGCAACGCCTGCGCAGCCGCGCCGGCGTGCTCATCGGCGTGTCGCTGGGTTTGCTGGCCCTGGTCAGCGCCCTTGAATAAGGGCTGAGAAGGCAGTCCGCGCCTGGCGCTACTCCGGCAGCGGAAGCGCCATCTGCGGGCTGTTGACGCCGGCGCGGTTGACGGCCGGCGTCACCTTGAACCATTCGAAGGCGTCCGGTGGCAGGGCCGCGTTGCGCGCCAGTTCCACAGCGGCCTCGGGCGAGAGCGCCGGGTCCAGCCACAGCGCCGCATCGGTGGCATCGAGCACGACCGGACGCCGGTCGTGGATGTCGAGCATGCCTTCGGCGGCATCGTCGGTCACCAGCACGAAACCGGCTTCGGCCCGGTTCTCGGTGAACGTGCCGAAGTTCGCCAGCGCCAGCATGAATAGCGGGGCGCGGTCCTTGCGGTGAATATGCCAGGGCTGCCGCTTGCCTTTTTCGCCGGTCCACTCATACCAGCCTTCGGCCGGCACCAGCGCGCGCCCATTCTTCAGCAGGCGGCTCCAGTAGCGGTTGGTCAGCTTGTCCAGGCGGGCATTGATGGCGATCGGTATTTTGCCCTCCGCCCATTTCGCACGGTAACTCCAGAACACGTCGTCGATACGGCGCTCGCCGTCCTGCAGGTGCATGACGGGGCGGTAGCTGCCGGGCGACACGTTGTAGGCCGGGGTCGATTCGCTGTCGTACACCGCGTCGGCCCAGCCGAATACGCTCGCGTAGTAGCGCGCAGTTTGGCTTTGGTCAAATCGTCCACACATGGGGAAATGGTACTGCAAAACCGGCAGCTGCACGATTGCGGTCGATCCGGGCCGTTCGGCCCGGCTGCAAGGTGCTATCCTGCGCGTGGACAAATATTGGAGGAAATGACATGGCCGTAGCCTGGCTGAAAGTATTGAAGGCGGTTCCGTGGAGCGACGTGATCGCGGCGGCGCCGCAGGTGGCGAACGGCGCGCGCAAGCTGTGGGACACGGTTGGCCGCAAGCAGGGAGCGCCGGGAGCGATGGGCGAGGAGGCGATCATGCCGGCCCAGGCCATGGGCGACGATGGCGTCGCGCTGCTGGCGGCGCACATCGAACAGCAGGACGTGGCGATCGCCCAGATGCATAACCAGCTGCGCGAGGCTTCGAAGCTGATCACCGAGCTGGCCGACCAGAACGCCCAGCTGATCGCGAAGATGGAAGCGGCGCGCGGCCGGCTGCAGGTGGTCGGCGTGATCGCGGCCGCCGGCCTGGTGGTGGCCTTCGTGTCGCTGGTGCTGGTCCTGGCGCGCACCTAGAGGACGGTCGATGAAGTTTGTCCTGATCCTCTTTTTCCTGTTTATCTTCGTGTCGATGCTGCTCAACTCGAGCCGCAAGCGCGGCATGCTGGGCGAGGACGCGAACAAGGCGGTGGCCGGCCTGGCCACCGCGATGCGCTGGTTCCTGTACGGCCTGCTGGCGCTGGGCGCCGCCGTCTGCGGCATCCTGATCTACCAGGGCGCCTGAAGCGTTCAGGCGGGCAGGGGCTTGCGTTCTTGTCCGGCAGGGCGCACCTGCGCGTCCATGCGCTCGAGCAGCCACTGCAATTCATCCACCACGCGCCGCCGTGCCTGGGCCGGGCCGCGGCGATAGAACAGCTGGTTGCAATCCCCGCCCGCGCCGCGGATCTCCAGGTCGGCAAAGCCCATCTTCTCCAGGCCGCGCCGCGAACGCCCGTTGTAGTCGAAGGACTTGGCGTAGCAGCAGCGCAGCCCATACGCGCCGCACGCCAGCGACAGCAGCAGCTTGCCGGCGCGCGGACCGAAGCCCCGGCCCTGGAAGTCGCGGCCCAGCCAGTAGTAGAAAAAGCCCACGTCGCGATAAATCGCCAGGCTGACGCAGCCGATGAAACCCCATTCGCGGTGCAGCACCGCATGCGGCAGGCGGGCGCCGTCGCGCCAGACATCGGCCAGCCAGTAATGCCAGTCGAGCTCGTCGATGAAGGCCGGCAGGCAGCATAGGGCGGCGATTGCCGGGTCGTAGTACTGCCAGGCAAAGTCCCGCGCGTGATGGTGGGCCAGCGGTTCCAGCGTGAGGTCCTCGTCGGTCCACCGGAACTGGCCGGCGGACGGGAAGCGCGCGCGCCAGTCGCGCCAGGAGCGCAGCTCCTCGGCCAGGCGCGCATGG
>DNCF01000108.1:0-4552 GCA_003484545.1 Massilia sp.
CTCTACCTGCCGAACGACCCGCTGGCTTCGCTCGACGCGACCGCCAAGGTACGCCTGCTCGAGCGCGTCGAGAAGATGGCGCGCGCAAAGGATCCGCGCGTGGTGCAGGTGATGGCGGGCCTGGCCGGCGAATACGACGTGGTGCTGGTGGTGCGCAGCGACGGCGTGCTGGCGGCCGACATCCGTCCGCTGGTGCGCGTGTCGGTCACCGTCATCGCCGAGCAGAACGGCCGGCGCGAGATCGGTTCCTCGGGCGGCGGCGGCCGCTTCGACTACGGCTACTTCGACGACGCCATCCTCGAGCGCTACGCCGACGACGCGGTCAAGGCGGCGCTGGTCAACCTGGAGGCGCGTCCGGCGCCGGCGGGCCCGATGACCATCGTGCTCGGCCCGGGCTGGCCCGGCGTCCTGCTGCACGAGGCGGTCGGCCACGGCCTGGAGGGCGACTTCAACCGCAAGGGCTCGTCGGCCTATGCCGGCCGGATCGGCGAACGCGTCGCCGCCAAGGGCGTGACCGTGGTCGACGACGGCACGCTGAAGGACCGCCGCGGCTCGCTCAACATGGACGACGAGGGTAATCCTACCCAGTGCACCACGCTGATCGAGGACGGCATCCTGAAAGGCTACATCCAGGACACCATGAACGCGCGCCTGATGAAGATGCCGGTCACCGGCAACGCGCGCCGCGAGTCCTTCGCCCACCTGCCGATGCCGCGCATGACCAATACCTACATGCTGGCCGGCGACAAGGACCCGGCCGAGATCCTGGCTTCGGTCAAGAACGGCCTGTACGCGGCCAACTTCGGCGGCGGCCAGGTCGACATCACCAACGGCAAGTTCGTGTTCTCGGCCAGCGAAGCCTACATGATCGAGGACGGCAAGATCACCTACCCGGTGAAGGGCGCGACCCTGATCGGCAACGGCCCGGACGTGATGAACCGCATCTCGATGATCGGCAACGACATGAGCCTGGACTCGGGCGTGGGCGTGTGCGGCAAGGAAGGCCAGAGCGTACCGGTGGGCGTCGGCCAGCCGACGCTGCGCATCGACGGCGTGACGGTGGGCGGGACGGCCTGATTCTCCTGGATCATCGTTCATGAAAATGCCCGGCTTGTGCCGGGCATTTTTTATTGTCGAACGCAAGATCTATCCTCGGCTACGCGTTGACCGCCCCTACGGTCAACGCACCGTCAGAATCGATACGTCAGCCGCATGTACGGCGTGATCCCCAGCGGATCGGTATAGCGCGGATCGTAGCCCAGCTGGAAGTTGGTCACCTGGTTGGTAAACGGCGGCTCCTCGTCGAACAGGTTCTTGATCCCGGCTGTCAGCTCGAAGTGCTTGTCCCCGGTATAGGTGGCCGAGATCGACCAGGTCGAGTAATGGCTGACGTTGTTGAAGAACTCCGGCGCCACGGACGTGTTCTGGTCCTCGTAATGCGAGGAGTAGCGGTTCGACAGGTTGAAGGTGTAGTCGCCGCGTACCAGGGTCATCAGGAGGTTGTGGCGCCAGCGGAATACCGGCGTGGCGTCGGCGTAGCGTCCGGCGTTCTCGGTGTAGGGGCCGCCGCGCTCGTTCTGGTAATCGTATTTGTTGACGTAGGTGCCGTCGAGGCTGATGCTGAAGTTGCCGATCGGGCTGCGCGGCAGCCGGTAGAGCAGCGCCAGGTCGACGCCGCGCGTCTTCACCTTGCCCAGGTTGCTGGTGATGTCGAGCACATAGTTCAGGCGCGTGCCGCTCGGGTCGTAGACGAACAGGTTCTGGTATTTCGGGAAGTTGCCGAAGATGGTCTGCTCCGCCAGCGCGTTGATCTGGTCCTTCAGGCGGATGTCCCAGTAGTCGGCCGATACCGTCAGCCGGGGCAGGGGCTCGAACACGACGCCGGCGCTCCAGGTGCGCGAGCGTTCGGGACTGAGGTCGGGGTTGCCGCCCTGGCGGATGTTCTGCTGCTGGCCGCAGACGATGTTCGGATTCGCGCCCGGCACCGGCGCCCCGCCAGGGCACAGCAGTGGGTCGTCGTGGGTGTCGGAGGTGTTGGTGGTCGACTGCGGCCCGTACAGGTCGTACAGGGTGGGCGCGCGGAAGCCCCTGTTGAAGGAGGCGCGCAGCAGCAGCTCGCGCGTCGGCTCGTAGCGCAGCGAGACCTTCGGGGTGAAGCTGTTGCCGACGTCGGTGTAGTGGTCGTAGCGGCTGGCGATGTTCAGTTCGAGGTTCTTGATCACCGGAACGTTCAGTTCGGCGAACAGGGCGGAAATGCTGCGCGATCCCCTGGCGTCCTGGGCGTCGGCATAGCCCGAGCTGGAGGCCTGGCCGGCCAGGTCGCGGTTGACGAAGTACTTGGCCTTGTCGTGCCGGAACTCGGCGCCGACCGCGAAGCCGAGCGGGCCGCCGGGCAGGGTCATCAGCTCGCGGCTGGCGCGCGCGTCGATGGCGCTGCTGTTAATGCGCGCATGGACGTATTCGCCCAGCAGCAGCGAGTTGGCCAGGAAATCGGCGCCGGCCGGGCTCTGCGGGCCGAAGGGATTCAGGATGCCGGCGCCGATACCGTCGATGATGCGCTGGTCGACCAGGTAGCCGCCGCGAAAGACACTGCGCGCGCGTCCTTGCGCATGCGAGATCGCCGTGTTGTAGTCCCAGCCGGCGATGGTGCCCTCGAGGCTGGCCAGCACGCGCACGGTGGAGCTGCTGTCGTAGTTCTCGCGCGCTCCGCTCTCGGCCGGACGCCAGCTGATGTCGAGGTTTTCGCCGGTCAGGCCGGGGAAGGCGGGCACGGTGCCGTTGCCGGGGTAAAAGGGGCTGGCGGCGGTCATGATGATGCCGATGTTCGACATCGGCGGCGGCGCCACCCGCGATTCGTTGGTGCTGCGGCCCCAGACGACTTCCAGGCTGCCCAGGTGGTCGGGGGTGAACTGGCGGTTGATCTTGCCCATCGCGCTGTACTGGCGCGTCTTCGGGATGTTGTCGACATACTGGGTGTAGTCGAATTCGCAGACCGGGTCGTCGGCCGCGGGCGCCGTGTCGGGCGGGCGGCAGCCGGTCGCGTAATAGGGGTTGCCGGCGATCCCCAGGTCGGAGAAAAAGTTGGCAGGGAAGGTGGTGCGGCTCACTTCGTTCATGCCGCGCTCGGGCCGCACGCCGGTGCGCGAGAACTCGCGGTCGATGGCGCGCAGGGCGCTTTGCTGGTGGTAGTCGAGCACGCCGAACATGCTGATCCCGTCGCGCGCAAGGTCGCCCCAGCCGCCCAGGAGGTTGATGCGCTGCTCGCTGCCGCTTCCCTTGCGCCAGGGCTCGTAGCCTTCGACGGTCAATTCGGTGCCCTGGACCGAGCGCTTGGTGATGAAGTTGATCACGCCGCCGATGGCGTCGCTGCCGTAGACGGCGGAGGCGCCGTCGCGCAGCACCTCGACCCGTTCGAGCGCGGCCACCGGAATGATGTTCAGGTCGACCGTGTCGGCAAAATAGGGGTGGTTCGCCAGGCGCCGGCCATTGAGCAGCACCAGGGTCTTGTCGCCGCCCAGGCCGCGCAAATCGGCCACCGCGCGCCCGCCGGTGCCCGAGCCGACCGCCGAGGAGCTGACCGTCGAGGTCTGGTTCATCGGGATCGTGTTGAGCACTTCCTGCACCGTGGTGAGACCCTGCTTGGCGAAATCGGCGGCGCGGATCGTGGTGATCGGCAGCGAGGTTTCGGTCGCGATCCGCCTGATCGAGGAGCCGGTGACTTCGACGCGCTGGATCGGCGGCGCGGGCGGTTGCCCGGCCGGCTGCCCGGCTGGCTGCCCGGCTGGCTGCGCTTCCTGTGCGGACGATTCCAAAGGACGCTGGGCTTCCTGGGCGCTGGCGGGCAGGCTGGCGAACAGGCTGAGGAATGCGCCCAGGCCGGCGCTCAGGCCGACGCTGCGGCCGGCGGCGCCGAACCGTTGGCGCAGCGAGCGGGACAAGATGGTTTCGTGCATGGTTCGTCTCCCGGATGTGTTGTTTGTTCCCCGTTGCATTGCTTGCCTTTATCTGGAAGACAATTGTTTGCTGCAATAAACAAATGTGCGGCGGGGTGCTGGGTCGAGTCTTGCATTGGCTTGCCGGATACGGGTGATTTCGATCAAACGGGATGTGGTGTGTCGTCCGTGTGCCACAGCGCGACGCCATTCGCGGTTTCCGGGACTTCCTGGCCCGGCAGCACTCGCGGGCGCTGCCGAGCCAGGGCAGGAAGACGCGGCCAGCCGTACCCGTGCTGGCCGCCTCGTGCCCGGCACGCTCAGAACGTGTAGCGCGCGCCCAGCGACAGGGTGCGTCCCACCGCGCCGGCGTAGTCGAGCGGGTTGTAGGCCTGGGCGCCATAGGTCAGCGGGTCGAGCGGCGCGATCTTGTCGAACAGGTTCTCGACCGTGCCGAATACTTCCCAGGCCGGCTGCGGCTTCCAGCGCACCACCAGGTCGAAGGTGGTGAACGAGGCCAGTTCGCAGCCGCGCGGCGCCGGGCGGCCAGGCGCGCTAGGCCGCTGCCGCTTGCGCGTAGTCGGCGTACGGGCCGTGCGCGCCAAGGGCGGCGAGGGCGG
>DNCF01000108.1:4800-4967 GCA_003484545.1 Massilia sp.
GCCGCGCGGCGCCGGGCGGCCGTCGGCGTAGTGGCTGGCGCAGCCGTCCGGATCGCCCTTGAACAGGACGTTGTCGATCGGCCCGCGGTAGTTGGCGTTGAGCGAAACGCGCCAGTCGCCGCGATCCCAGGCCGCGCGCAGGTTCACGCGGTAGTCCGGGGTGCCGA
>DNCF01000060.1:0-926 GCA_003484545.1 Massilia sp.
TTCGACATCTTCGTCCAGGTCGACACCGGCATCGATCGCAAGCGCGGCGGCCTGGGCATCGGGCTGAGCCTGGTGCGCACCCTGGTCGGGCTGCACGGCGGGCGCGTCTGGGCCGAGAGCGAGGGCGTGGACCGGGGCAGCCGTTTCGTCGTCGAGCTGCCGCTGCGTGAAGCGACGTCATCCGAATGCGAGGCGGGCGAGGCCGCGCTGGCGCCATGCGCCGTGCCGCCGCAGCGAATACTCGTCGTCGAGGATAATGCCGACGCGCGCATGGTCCTGCACGGCATCCTCGCTGCCTGGGGTTGCTCGGTCAGTACGGCCGCCAGCGGCGACGAGGGCCTGGCCCAGATCCTGGCGCAGCGCCCGGAGGTTGCGGTCGTCGACATCGGGTTGCCCGGCCTGGACGGCTTCGAGCTCGCCCGCCGCGTGCGCATGGTGCTGGGCGAAGCCGGCCCGCGCCTGATCGCGCTCACCGGCTACAGTTCGGCGGCGGTGCGCAGCGCCGCGCTGGAGGCTGGTTTCGACGTCCACATCGTCAAGCCCTGCTCGCCCGCCGTCCTGGCCGAAGCGCTGGCGGGGTAGGGCGCCAGAAATCAGGAGCCGGGCATGCCCGCGGCGTGCCGGCTCAATAGCGCGAACAGCTGGGCGGGATCGGCCGGCTTGACGAGGAAGCGGTCGAAGGCCGAGCCGGCGTGCGGCGCCGTCTCGCGTTGTCCATAACCGGTCACCGCCAGCATCAGGGCCTGCGCGGTTCCCGGCAAGGCGCGCAGGCGGCGCGCCAGNNGTCGAAGCCGGCGGCCAGGGCGCGCGAGCGGTCTTCCGCCTGGCCGTAGCCGGACAGGCCGATCGCCATCGGCTGGGCCGATTTCCCCGAGGCGCGCAGCGCCGCCAGCACCTCGAGCCCGTCCATGCCGGGCAGGCCGATG
>DNCF01000060.1:1212-5692 GCA_003484545.1 Massilia sp.
TCCATGCCGGGCAGGCCGATGTCGCACACCAGCACGTCGAAGTCCTGCGCCATCAGGGCCGCGAGCCCGGTCGTGCCGTCATGGGCGGTCTCGACCTCGTGCCCCTCCATCTCGAGGAAGGCCTTCAGGGTTTCGGCGGCGTCCACATTGTCCTCGACCAGGAGCACGCGGCTGCGTCCCGGTGCTTGCGCCGCCGCGGGCGCGGGCGGCGGCTCGGCCCTGTCCAGCGCACACAGCGGCAGGCGCACCACAAAGCGGCTGCCCTGGCCCAGGCCATCGCTGTCGGCTCTCACCGTCCCGCCGTGCATCGAAACCAGGTTGCGCACCACGTTCAGGCCGACGCCAAGGCCCCCTTCCGAACGCGCCAGCGAGCGCGGCCCCTGGGTGAACAGGTCGAAGATATGCGGCAGTACCTCGGGCGCGATGCCGGTGCCGTTGTCGCGCACCGAGACCATCACTTCATGGTCCTCGACCGCGACGTCGACGTGGATGTTGCCGCCGTCGCCGGTGTACTTCGAGGCATTGCCGATCAGGTTGGTGAAGACCTGGGTCAGGCGCACCCGGTCGCCGCGCGTGCCGACCGGCTCGGGCGGCACGTTCAGGAACAGGTGCTGGCCGCGCTCGCGGATGCGCGGCAGCACGGTCTCGAGCGCATGGTCGATCGCGTTCGACAGCGCCATCGGCTCCAGGTTCAGGGTGATCTTGCCGCTGCTGATGCGGGCGGCGTCGAGCAGGTCATCGAGCAGGCGCGCCATGTGGTCGACCTGGCGCCGGATGACCTTCGAAAAATTCAGGAGCTGGGGCGTGGCATCCGCCGAGCGTTCCAGCAGCATCGACGACATGCTGATCGGCACCAGGGGATTACGCAGCTCGTGCGCCAGCATGGCCAGGAATTCGTTCTGGCGCCGGTTGGCGGCTTCGGCGTCGTCGCGCGAGCCCTGGGCGTTGATCGCGGCCAGCACCAGGTGCTCGTTGGCCTCGCGCAGGCGGTTCACGGTGCGCTCGAGCGCTTCCTTTTCGCGCACGGCTTCGCGCAGGCGCGCCAGCTCGTTTTCGAGACCGCCGATGTGGCGCAGCAGCGCCGCCGTATAGGCGTCCTGGCCGAGCGCGGCCGGATCGGTGTTCAGGGAACGCTGCATGGAGCCTTTGTCGTCTTCGTGAAACATTCCCTCATCTCCTATCTGCCCGGCTGGCGTGTCAACGGCCGCCCGGTCAGAATCCCGTCGAGGTCGGTCGGGTCATCGTCGACGTCCAGGCCGTCGTCGGTGATCTGGTATTCGCGCAGGTCGCGACTGTGTCCGCTGCCGCGGACCTTGACCACGGACATGAACTTGCGCAGGCTGCCGTCCACCTCGGCATAACGCAGTGCAACGATCGCGTCGGTCAAGTATGAAATATTCGACTGCCCAAAGCGCAGCTCGGTAAAAATGTCGTCCAGCCCGGTCGTGACCAGCGTGGTCACGTTGTGCTTGGCGACCACGGCCAGCATGCGGAACACCGCCTGGCGCAGGTCGGCATGAAACTCGGGCGCCATGAACAGCGAGAATTCCGACAGCGAATCGATCACCAGGCGGCTGGCGCCGGTACGATGCAGGGTGTCCTGGAGCTCGTCGATCAATTCGTCCACGGTCAGGTCGAGCATGCGGCTCTCGACCACGGCAACACTGCCGTTCTGCACCAGCGCGGCCAGCTCGGCATTGCGCAGGCGCGCCGTGCCCTTCTCGAAGAACATGGCGACACCCTTCTCGCCCTGGCGCGCGCCTTCCTGCAGGAACCGGGTACCGAGAATGGTCTTGCCGGCGCCGGTCGGCCCGACCACGAGCATGGTGTGGCCTTGCGGCAAGCCGCCGTGCAGCAGTGCATCCAGCCCGGGCACGCCGGTCGGGATGCGGCGCGGATCGCAGTCGACGGGGTGGCCCGGCAGGCGATCGGCGGCCAGCGGCGGCAGCACCCGCGGATACACGCGCAGGCCGTCGCCCGTGATGCGGAAATTGTGCGAGCCGGCCAGATGCGGATGGCCGCGCATCTTGACCACGCGCATCTTGCGCACCACGGTGCTGTGCTCGTGCGCCTGGGTCAGCGAAAACATGCCGTCGGCGACCGTCATGATCGGGTTCGCTTCGGGATCGGCATGCATGTACTCGCCGATCAGGAAGGTGGTGGCCTGCCAGGTCGTCATCCGCGTGCCGAGTTCCTGGATGAAATACTGCAGGTCGGCCAGGCCTTCGTTGCCGCTCCTGGCGGTCTGGACCACCGAGCGGAAGGAATCGACGAACACCAGCGACGGCGAGAAGTCCTCGACCTCGGCCATGATGCGCTCGAGTACGCCGCTGAAGTCGCCCTGGCGCAGGGTTTCGCCCAGGTTCACGTAGCGGATCGCCGGGCCGACCTTGGCGACGTCGAAGAAGGAGAACTGCTGCTGGTAGCGCAGCATCTTCAGGGGCGGTTCGCCCAGGACGGTAAAGAACAGCGCACGCCGCTCGGGCGTGGCCAGCGAAAACATGATCTGGTGCGCCAGCGTGGTCTTGCCGACGCCGGGCACGTCCTCGATCAGGAGGTGGCCGCCGGCCAGCAGGCAGGTGAAGGCGAGGCGCACCTGCTGGTCCTTGCCGACCACGATCTGGCCGACCTGGCGGGCTGCGTCGTGCAATTGATTGAACATGCTAGGGTTCCATGGTCGAATGCTGCGATGGTCCGGGCGGCATGGTAGATTAGCGCTATTGGCAATCTTTCTTTCCCGCGGCCCTACGGTCGATTCTATGCGAGAACCGGGATATCCGGTGTATGGATGAGCAGCAGGAGCGGGCGCGGCCGCCCGAAGCGTCCACCATGAGTCCACCATGAGCCCTACCTTGAGCCCCATCGCGAACGCACCATGAGCACAGCAATCTACAGCCATCCCGACTGCCTGCGGCACGACATGGGCGACTGGCACCCGGAGTCGCCGGACCGCCTGAAAGCCATCGACGACCAGCTGATCCTGGCCCGGCTCGAGGGCCTGGTCGAGCGCCGCCTGGCGCCGCTGGCCGACGTGCCGGCGCTGCTGCGCAACCATACCGAAGGCGCGCTGGCGCTAGTGCGCGACCACCTGCCGGCGGAGGGCGAGTTCTACCCGCTCGATGCCGACACCATCCTCTGCCACGCCAGCTACCAGGCCGCCCTGCGCGCCGCCGGCGCGGCCGTCGCCGCCACCGACGCCGTGGTGCAGGGCGAGCTGGTGAATGCCTTCTGTTCGGTACGCCCGCCGGGCCACCACGCCCGGCCCGGCGAGCCGATGGGCTTCTGCCTGTTCAACAACGTGGCGATCGCGGCGCGCCATGCGCTGGAAGCGCACGGCCTGGAACGCGTCGCCATCGTCGACTTCGACGTCCACCACGGCAACGGCACCGCCGAGTCCTTCCGCGACGACCCGCGCGTGCTGATGGCCAGCTTCTTCCAGCATCCCTTTTATCCGTATTCCGAGCCCGAGCCGGTCACCGCCACCAGCGTCAACATCCCGGTGCCGGCCAGGAGCGGCGGCGACGTCGTGCGCCAGCTGGTGCGCGAGCACTGGTTGCCGGCGCTGCACGCCCACCGCCCGCAGATGATCTTCATCTCGGCCGGCTTCGACGCCCACCGCGACGACGACATGGGCGGCATGGCCCTGGTCGAGGCGGACTACGCCTGGATCACGCGCGAGGTGATGGCGGTGGCGCGCGAGCACGCGGGCGGGCGCATCGTCAGCTGCCTGGAAGGCGGCTACGATTTGTCGGCGCTGGGGCGCAGCGTGGTGGCGCATTTGAAGGTGCTGGCGGACCTGGATTGATGGCGTATTGATATCCGCATGGTGTTGGCGCATCAAAATCGGCTAACAATGTTCATCGTTCACGCGTGGGCACGGAGTGCCCATCCTACGCATTTGTTTTAAAGCCACAAAATCTTCTCTGGTCAATTGCACGATTGACTCATTTGCATGCGGGACATACAGTCAGCTCAGCCGTAGTAACGGCTGCGCCTGCGCGAGCCGGCAGCGATGGCGTTCGACACAGGCGTCCACTCAAACGAGAAGGAGGAGATTGTGAAGAAAGCATTCCAGACGGCGATGGCGCTGTGCCTGATGGCGGCGTCCAGCCTCGCGGCCGCAGCCAACTACACCCTGTGGATCAACGGCCGCGGCGGCGGCGGGACGATCGGCAACTACAACAGCTTCACCTATTGGGGACCGAGCACCACCGCGGCCGGCGTCAACAAGAAGGCGGTCAACTGGGACGGCAAGAGCAGCATCGCTTCGCAAAGCGGCAAGATCCGCGACGCGCTCGACTGCTTCTGCACCGGCGGCAACTGGTGCTACATCGCCACCCACAGCGCCGGCGACCTGATCTTCGGGTATACCCTGGCCAACTACGGCGGCTCGGCGCGCGTCAAGAAGAACGCGACCCCGAACTCGTCCGGCGTGTGCGGCAACACCGACGGCAGCTCGCAGACCGGCTGGAACATCAAG
>DNCF01000060.1:5783-5973 GCA_003484545.1 Massilia sp.
CACGGCGAAGTGGAGCTACCACTCGGTCAGTTTCCGCGACGACGGCGAGGCCTACAACCACTATGCCAACGGCAATTGGGCAGGCATCGTCGGGGTGGTCCGCAACGCCGTGGTGAACAGTGCTCTCTGACCGTTCACGCAGGAAGGAAGGGGGCAGCCTGCGCAGCTGGCTGCCGCTGGCGCTGCTTGC
>DNCF01000060.1:6253-6405 GCA_003484545.1 Massilia sp.
GCTGCCGCTGGCGCTGCTTGCGGTGCTGGTGGCGGCCATCGGCTGGTTCGCCCTGCGTGGCCCGGTCGAGCCGGCTTCAGCCGTATCGAGCGCGGCCACTTCTCCCGCACCGCAGGGCCCGCAGTTCTTCGGCCAGGTGGGCGGCGAACCCG
>DNCF01000107.1:0-1951 GCA_003484545.1 Massilia sp.
TGGGGCCGGCACCCGACCGGCGACCACGGAGCACGGGGATGCCGCCTGCCTTGCCGGCTTAGGCCATCTGCACGATGGCCTTGCGAAACCGTGCCAGTGACAATGCGAACAGCACCGTTCCGATCGCCGCCAGCGCCGCCATCGACGGCCAGACGATCTCCAGTCCGGCGCCGCGGAACAGGATTGCCTGGCTGAGGCTGACGAAATGGGTGGTCGGCGCCAGCGACATCAGCCAGCGCACGGCATCCGGCATGCTTTCGCGCGGGGTCGTGCCGCCGGACAATAACTGCAGCGGGATCAGGGTCAGGATCAGGAGCAGGCCGAACTGGGGCATGCTGCGTGCCAGCGTCGCCATGAAGATCCCCATCGAGGTGGTGGCGAACAGGTGCAGCGCGACGCACAGCAGGAACAGGGCGGCCGATCCCTGCAGCTGCACCCCGAGCGCAGCGCGGATCACCAGCGTCAGCGACACCAGCGCGGCGCACAGGACGATCAATCCCATCGCCCACACCTTGGACAGCATGATCTCGGTAGGCGTGACCGGCATCACCAGCAGGTGTTCGATCGTGCCGTGCTCGCGCTCGCGGATGAGCGCCGCGCCGGTCAGGATGATCGACAGCATCGTGATGTTGTTCGCCAGTTCCGTCACCGCCCCGAACCACGAGGGGTCGAGCGACTGGTTGAAGCGCTGGCGCACCACCACCTCGACGGTCGGCGTCGTGCCGGCGCGATAGCGCTGCAGGAATTCCGTGATTTCTTCCATCACGATTTCCTGAACCCACCCGCTGCCGGTGAATGCCTGGCTCATCCGGGTAGCGTCGACCGCCAGCTGTATTTGCGGACCTTTCCCGGCCAAAACGTCGCGCTGGAAATTGGGCGGGATGTCGAGCACGAAGGTATAGGCGCCCGCGTCCATGCCGGTATCGGCCTCGGCGCCCGTGATGTGTGCCGGTGGCGTGAACTGGGGCGGGTAGAAGGCCGCCGCGATCCGGCCCGACAGCGCCGAACGGTCCTCGTCGACGATCCCGATCGCGGCGCGGTGCAGCCCCTCGGGGGCGGCGGTGGCCGCGGTGTACAGGGCGACGGTGAAGGTGTAGACGATCAATAGCATAAGCGCGGGATCGCGCCACAGGCTCCACAATTCCTTGACGCCGAGCCGGTAGACGTTCGACAGGCGCACCCCCATGTCATTTCTCCTGTTTCTTGAGGAGGGCGATGGCTGCCGCCAGCAGCACCGGATACGCGGCGGCGATCGGCCACAGGGCCCGGTGCAGGTCGGCCATGCCGAGTCCCTTGTTGAATACACCGCGGCTGATGCTGAACATGTGGCTGGCCGGGTACAGCTCGCCGATGACCCGTCCGGCGCCCTCGAGCGACGACACCGGGTTGATCAGGCCGGCGAACTGGATCGCGGGCAGCATGGTGCCGATCAGGGTGAAGAACATGGCCGCGATCTGGCTGCGGGTGAGGGCGGAAGCCAGCAGGCCGATGGCGGTCGTACCCAGTACGTACAGCAGCGTCGCCAGCGCCAGCGTGGCAAAGCTGCCGCTGATCGGAACCTCGAAGAGCGTGACCGCCGCCAGGCACATGAGCAAGAAATTCAGCATCGCCAGTGCGACGTAGGGCATTTGCTTGCCGACCAGGAATTCGGTGCGCGTGGTGGGCGTGACGTACAGGTTGACGATCGAGCCGAGCTCCTTTTCGCGTACGACCGCCAGCGCGCTGAGCATGGCCGGCAGAAGCAGCAGCAGCAGGGGAATCACTGCCGGAACGATCGCCGTCAGGCTGCGCACGTCCGGGTTGTAGCGAAAGCGCGTTTCCACCGATGCGGCCACGGCCGCGGCGCCCAGGCCGCGCCGCAGCGCTTCCTGGGCCAGCCAGTGCTGGTGCAGCCCCTGGACATAGGCTGCCACCGTGTTGGCGCGCTGCGGCATGGCGCCGTCGATCCAGA
>DNCF01000107.1:2222-2612 GCA_003484545.1 Massilia sp.
TGCGAGGTCGCGTGCGAAGCCGGGCGGAATCTCGATGGCGAGCGACAGTTCGCCGTCGCGCATCCGGTGGTCGAGGTCGGCGTAGTCAAGGATCGGCGCCTGTTCCGTGAAATACCGCGATCCGGCGATGTTCAGCGCGTAGTCGCGGCTGAGCGCCGTATCGTCGCGGTCGAGCACCCCGAAGCGCAGGTGCTCGACATCCATGTTGATGCCATAGCCGATGACGAACATCAGCAGCAGCGAGCCAGCCAGGGCCAGGGTGCCGCGGATTGGGTCGCGCCGCAATTCGAGTGCTTCGCGCCACAGGTAGCTGATCATGCGCGCCAGTCCCTGCCCCAGTCCCGCCTGCAAGGGCGCGGCCCGATGCGCGGCCGGCGCGGCGGCGGGCGC
>DNCF01000393.1:0-185 GCA_003484545.1 Massilia sp.
TGAAACAGTCGCTCGCCGAGCGCGGCGAGCGACTGTTTCAGTGACCACTCGGCCAGCGGGGCGATATCCGGCAGGCGCGCGCGCAGCGGCGGCAGCGCCAGGCGCAGCACCGCCAGCCGGTAGAACAGGTCGGCGCGGAAGCGCCCTTCGCGTACCCGCGCTTCCAGGTCGCAGTGGGTGGCGCT
>DNCF01000393.1:606-7445 GCA_003484545.1 Massilia sp.
CAGCGGCATCTCGCCGATCTCGTCCAGGAACAGGGTGCCGCGGTTCGCCGCCTCGAACAGCCCGGCATGGCCGCCGCGGCGGGCGCCGGTGAAGGCGCCTTCCTCGTGGCCGAAGAGTTCCGATTCCAGCAGCGATTCCGCGATCGCCCCGCAGTTCACCGCCACGAAAGGCCGGTTCGCGCCCAGGCTGCGCGGGCCCTCGCGGTGGATCGCCTGGGCCACGAGCTCCTTGCCGCTGCCGGTCTCGCCCTGGATCAGGACGGTCGCCGGCGAGCGCGCATACAGCACCACCGATTGCCGCAGCCGCTCCATCGCATCGGACTCGCCGCGCAGGTCGTTCAGGCCGCGCCTTGCGCGGCGTGGTTCGCTGGCAGGGCCGCGCCGGATGCGGTTCGCCTCCAGCTGGGTCAGGCGCGCCACTTCCAGCGCGTCGTCGAAGGCCTGGCGGATCGAGGCGGCCGAGTACAGGAACACGCTGCCCAGGCCCGCTTCCTCGGCCAGGTCGGCGATCAGGCCGGCGCCGACGATCACCTCGATGCCGTCCGCCTTCATTTCCTTGATCGCCGCGCGCGCGTCTTCCCGCGTCACATAGGTGCGCTGGGCGATGCGGATGCCGAAAGTGGCGCTGAAGTCGGCCAGCTCCGGCAGGGGCTGCTGGTAGCTGATCACGCCGATGCGGCTGGACGCCTTGCGCGCCCGCGCCAGCGCCTGCATCACGTCGAAGCCGCTGGCCTTGGCCACCACCACCGGCGCCGAGACCCGGCCCTTGAGGTAGGCGCCGTTCGAGCCGGCGGCGATCACCACGTCGCAGCGCTCGCTGGCCATGCGTTCGCGGATGTGGCGCGCGGCCTCGTCGAAGCCCAGCTGGATCGGCTCGATCGTGGCCAGGTGGTCGTACTCGAGGGTGATGTCGCGGAACAGGTCGGACAGGCGCGACACCGAGACGGTCCAGATCACCGGCTTGTCGACTTCCTGCGGAAGAGGGGAGAGGGGGCGCATGTTGCAATTTTAACGCAATCGTGTTTCACGTGTTTCATTGTGAAACATCGTTGCAACATTACCCGGCTTGATGCAGCAGCCTGCTTGACGCTAAACGCCTGAACTATCAGGCTTTTGGAAGGCCCAAGCTGTGCCGGCAGCGCTGGCACGCTCCTTGCACAAGAGGATGTACGAATTTTGCAATCCTTTGCGAACCACCCAGGAGACACCATGATCCAATCGCCAGGCGCGCTGTTCCGCCGCGCCGTCCAGGAAGAATCGCCGCTGCAGGTCGTCGGCGCCATCAATGCCAACCACGCCCTGCTGGCCAAGCGCGCCGGCTTCAAGGCCATCTATCTGTCGGGCGGGGGCGTCGCCGCCGGCTCGCTGGGCCTGCCGGACCTGGGCATCTCGAACCTGGACGACGTGCTGACCGACGTGCGCCGCATTACCGACGTCTGCGACCTGCCGCTGCTGGTCGACGTCGACACCGGCTTCGGCTCCTCGGCCTTCAACGTCGCCCGCACCGTGAAGTCGATGATCAAATTCGGCGCAGCCGCGATCCACATCGAAGACCAGGTCGGCGCCAAGCGCTGCGGCCACCGTCCGGGCAAGGAAATCGTCTCCAAGCAGGAGATGGTCGACCGCATCAAGGCGGCGGTGGACGCCCGCACCGACGAGAACTTCGTGATCATGGCGCGCACCGATGCGCTGGCCGTGGAAGGCATCGACGCGGCCATCGAGCGCGCGGTCGCCTGCGTCGAAGCCGGCGCCGACATGATCTTCCCGGAAGCGATGACCAACCTCAAGATGTACGCGCAGTTCGCGAAAGCCGTCGGCGTGCCGATCCTGGCCAACATCACCGAGTTCGGCTCGACCCCGCTGTTCACGGTCGAGGAGCTGAAGACCGCCGACGTCGGCATCGTGCTGTACCCGCTGTCGGCCTTCCGCGCCATGAACAAGGCGGCCGAGAACGTCTACACGGCGATCCGCCGCGACGGCAGCCAGCAGGCCGTGGTCGACACCATGCAGACCCGCGCCGAACTCTACGAGCGCATCAACTACCACGATTTCGAGCAGAAACTGGATGCGCTGTTTGCGGCGCAGAAGAAATAATCGGACACTGAACAGGAGACCCAAATGAGCGAACAAAATCCAAGCTTCAAGCCCAAGAAATCCGTGGCCCTGTCGGGCGTCGCCGCCGGTAACACCGCCCTGTGCTCGGTCGGCAAATCGGGCAACGATCTGCACTACCGCGGCTACGACATCCTCGACGTCGCCAACTCCTGCGAATTCGAAGAGATCGCCTACCTGCTGGTGCACGGCAAGCTGCCGACGACCGCCGAACTGAAGGGTTATAAGGCCAAGCTCAAAATGCTGCGCGGCCTGCCGCAAGCGGTCAAGCTGGCGCTGGAAGCGCTGCCGGCCGGCAGCCACCCGATGGACGTGATGCGCACCGGTGTCTCGGCCCTGGGCTGCGCGCTGCCGGAAAAGGACGACCACAACATCGCCGGCGCGCGCGACATCGCCGACCGCCTGATGGCATCGTTCGGCTCGATGCTGCTGTACTGGTACCACTACAGCCATAACGGCAAGCGCATCGAGACCGAGACCGACGACGACTCGATCGGCGGCCACTTCTTGCACCTGCTGCACGGCACCAAGCCGCCGGAAGAGTGGGTGCGCGCGATGCATACCTCGCTCATCCTCTACGCGGAGCACGAGTTCAACGCCTCGACCTTCACCGCGCGCGTGATCGCCGGCACCGGCTCCGACATGCATTCGGCCATCACCGGCGCGATCGGCGCGCTGCGCGGCCCGAAGCACGGCGGCGCCAACGAAGTCGCCCTGGATATCCAGAAGCGTTACGAGAACGCCGACGAGGCCGAGGCCGATATCCGCAATCGCGTGGCCAACAAGGAAGTCGTGATCGGTTTCGGCCACCCGGTCTACACCATCTCGGACCCGCGCAACGTCGTCATCAAGGAAGTCGCGCGCTCGCTGTCGCAGTCGGCCGGTTCGATGAAGATGTTCGACATCGCCGAGCGCCTGGAATCGGTCATGTGGGAAGTCAAGAAGATGTTCCCGAACCTGGACTGGTTCTCGGCCGTGTCGTACCACATGATGGGCGTGCCGACCGCCATGTTCACCCCGCTGTTCGTCATCTCGCGTACCTCGGGCTGGGCCGCGCACATCATCGAGCAGCGCATCGACAACAAGATCATCCGCCCGAGCGCGAACTATGTCGGTCCGGAAGACCTGCAGTTCGTGCCGATCGCCGACCGTAAATAAGCGTCAGTCAACAAGCCGCGATGCGCCAACGTCCGCCAGCCGCTTCGTTCACGCTGCGTCGCCTCGGTTCCGCCGACGCGGCGCAGTACCGTGCGCTGCGGCTGGCGGGCCTGCGCGCCTTTCCGCATGCCTTCCGGCCTGCCGTGGAGGAGGCCCTGGAGCAGCCCCTGTCCTGGGCCGAGAAACGCCTGGCCACCAAAGGCGAATACTGGTTCGGCGCTTTCGATGGCATCGAGCTGGTCGGCGCGATCTGCCTGCGCACGCAGGAGGGTAAAAAAATCCGCCACTCGGCCAGCCTGAATGCGCTGGTGGTCGACCCGGGGCGCCAGCGCGAAGGCATCGGTGCCGCACTGGTTGCGCATCTCATCGCGTTTGCGCGGGAACTGGGCTTCATCCGCCAGCTCACGTTGACCGTCATCGACGGCAACGCGGCAGCCATCGGCCTCTACGAGCGCTTCGGCTTTCGCCTGTTCGGCCTGGAGCCGGACGCCTTCCTGCACGACGGCGCTTACTACGCCAAGCAGCACCGACAACTCACACTGGTAACACCGACATCATGAACAACGCATACCGCAAACCCCTGCACGGGACCAACCTGCATTACTTCGACGCGCGCGAAGCGGTCGACAGCATCGAAGCCGGCGCCTGGGAAAAGCTGCCCTACACCTCGCGCGTCCTCGCCGAGAACCTGGTGCGCCGCTGCGAGCCGATGGCCCTGGTGCCATCGCTGAAGCAGTTGATCGAGCGCAAACGCGACCTCGACTTCCCCTGGTTCCCGGCGCGCGTGGTCTGCCACGACATCCTGGGCCAGACCGCCCTGGTCGACCTGGCCGGCCTGCGCGACGCCATCGCCCTCGAAGGCGGCAACCCGGCCCTGGTCAATCCTGTCGTGCCGACCCAGCTGGTGGTCGACCACTCGCTGGCGGTGGAGTGCGGCGGCTTCGACCCGGACGCCTTCGCCAAGAACCGCGCCATCGAGGACCGCCGCAACGAGGACCGCTTCGACTTCATCAACTGGACCAAGAAGGCCTTCCAGAACGTCGACGTGATCCCGCCGGGTAACGGCATCCTGCACCAGATCAACCTGGAGCGCATGTCGCCGGTGATCCAGGTGAAGGACGGCGTCGCCTTCCCGGACACCCTGGTCGGCACCGACTCGCACACCCCGATGGTCGACGCCCTGGGCGTGATCGCCATCGGCGTCGGCGGCCTGGAAGCCGAGAGCGTCATGCTGGGCCGCGCGTCCTACATGCGTCTGCCGGACATCGTCGGCGTCGAACTCACCGGCAAGCCGCAACCGAGCATCACCGCCACCGACGTGGTGCTGGCGCTGACCGAATTCCTGCGCAAGGAAAAAGTCGTCTCGACCTACCTCGAGTTCTACGGCGAGGGCGCGGCCAACCTGACCCTGGGTGACCGCGCGACCATCTCGAACATGGCCCCGGAATTCGGCGCCACCGCCGCGATGTTCTATATCGACGAGCAGACCATCAAGTACCTGAAGCTCACCGGCCGCGAGGACGAGACCGTGAAACTGGTCGAGCTCTACGCGAAAGAGACGGGCCTGTGGGCCGACGCATTGAAGACCGCCGAGTACGAGCGCGTGCTGCGCTTCGACCTCTCGACCGTGGTGCGCAACATCGCCGGCCCGTCGAACCCGCACAAGCGCGTGCCGACCTCGGAACTGGCTGCGCGCGGCATCGCCGGCACGGTTGAAAACGAACCCGGCCTGATGCCGGACGGCGCCGTCATCATCGCCGCGATCACCAGCTGCACCAACACGAATAACCCGCGCAACATGATCGCCGCCGGCCTGCTGGCGCGTAACGCCAACAAGGCGGGCCTGCTGCGCAAACCCTGGGTCAAGTCCTCGCTGGCGCCGGGCTCGAAGGCGGTCTCGCTCTACCTGGAAGAAGCGGGCCTGCTGCCGGAGCTGGAAAAGCTGGGCTTCGGCGTGGTCGCCTTTGCCTGCACCACCTGCAACGGCATGAGCGGCGCGCTCGACCCGACCATCCAGAAGGAAATCGTCGAGCGCGACCTGTACGCGACCGCCGTCCTCTCGGGCAACCGCAACTTCGACGGCCGCATCCACCCGTACGCGAAGCAGGCCTTCCTGGCCTCGCCGCCACTGGTGATCGCCTATGCGATTGCCGGCACGATCCGCTTCGACATCGAGAAGGACGTGCTGGGCACGGACGCGAACGGCAAGCCGGTCACCTTGGCCGACATCTGGCCGAGCGACGAGGAGATCGACGCCGTCATCGAGCAGAGCGTCAAGCCCGAGCAGTTCCGCAAGGTCTACACGCCGATGTTCGCGCGCGTGGCCGACGACGGCGAGGCGGTGAGCCCGCTGTACGACTGGCGTCCGCAGAGCACCTACATCCGCCGCCCGCCCTACTGGGAAGGCGCGCTGGCCGGAGAACGCACGCTGTCGGGCATGCGTCCGCTGGCGGTCCTCGGCGACAACATCACGACCGACCACCTGTCGCCCTCGAACGCGATCCTGCTCGACTCGGCCGCCGGCGAATACCTGGCGAAGATGGGCCTGCCGGAAGAGGACTTCAATTCCTACGCGACCCACCGCGGCGACCACCTGACGGCCCAGCGCGCGACGTTCGCGAACCCGACGCTGAAGAACGAGATGGTGCGCAATCCGGACGGCACGGTGCGTGCCGGTTCGCTGGCCCGGATCGAACCCGAAGGGCAGGTGACCCGCATGTGGGAAGCGATCGAGACCTACATGGAGCGCAAGCAGCCCTTGATCGTGATCGCCGGCGCCGACTACGGCCAGGGCTCCTCGCGCGACTGGGCGGCCAAGGGCGTGCGCCTGGCGGGCGTGGAAGCGATCGTGGCCGAAGGCTTCGAGCGCATCCATCGCACGAATCTCGTCGGCATGGGCGTGCTGCCGCTGGAGTTCCAGCCGGGCACCAACCGCCTGAGCCTGGGCATCGACGGCACCGAAACGTTTGATGTGATCGGCGAACGCACCCCGCGCGCGACGCTCACGCTGGTCATCAATCGCAAGAACGGCGAGCGCGTCGAGGTGCCGGTCACCTGCCGCCTCGATACGGCCGAAGAGGTGTCGATCTACGAGGCCGGCGGCGTGCTGCAGCGCTTCGCGCAGGACTTCCTGGCGTCGTCGAAGGTCGCGGCCTGACGGACGCGTTGGCGGGCGGGTATCGTCCGCCGCGGGTGCAAGGTCGCGCAAGGTGAAACGTCGCCCGCACAATCAAACAGGACCACAAACACATGGCACACCAACCCCAAATCAAAATCCCCGCCACCTACATGCGCGGCGGCACCTCGAAAGGCGTCTTCTTCCGCCTGCAGGATCTCCCTGAAGCCGCCCAGCAGCCCGGCCCGGCCCGGGACAAACTCCTGCTGCGCGTGATCGGCAGCCCCGACCCCTACGGCAAGCAGATCGACGGCATGGGCGGCGCCACCTCGAGCACCAGCAAGACCGTGATCGTGTCAAAAAGCGCCCGCCCGGACCACGACGTCGACTACCTGTTCGGCCAGGTCTCGATCGACAAGCCTTTCGTCGACTGGAGCGGCAACTGCGGCAACCT
>DNCF01000073.1 GCA_003484545.1 Massilia sp.
CGGCAGCGCATCGGCGTCGAGCGTCGCCCCGACCCTGGAGGCTGCCAGGATGTGCTTGATGTCGCCCGCCAGTCCGTCGGAGATGTCGAGCGCGGCCGGCGGCGAAGCCAGCCGCGCCAGCGCCTGTCCCAGGGCCAGGCGCGGGGTCGGCAGGTGCATGCGTTCCGCCGCCAGTGCCTGCGTTTCCGGATCGAGTGCGACCTCGTTCCAGTAGCCGGCCAGCGCCAGGCGCGCGTCGCCCAGCGTGCCCGAGATCCAGATGTCGTCGCCGGCGCGGGCGGCATCGCGCCGCAGCGCCTGGCCCGGCGCGACTTCGCCGAACACCGTGATGCAGATGTTCAGCGGGCCGCGCGTGGTGTCGCCGCCGATCAGCTCGCAGTCGTGCAGGTCGGCCAGCGCGAACAGGCCGCTCGAAAACCCTGCCAGCCAGGCCGGATCGGCTGCGGGCAGGGACAGGGCGAGGGTGAAGCCGAGCGGACGCGCGCCCATCGCCGCCAGGTCCGACAGGTTCACCGCCAGGCATTTGTGGCCCAGCATGCGCGCGTCGGCGCCGGCGAAGAAGTGGCGGCCCTCGACCAGCATGTCGGTCGAGATCGCCATCTGCATGCCCGGGGCCGGCGCCAGCAGGGCGCAGTCGTCGCCGATGCCGAGCACGGCGCGCCCCGGACGCGGGCGGCGGAAGTACTGTTTGATGAGGTCGAATTCGGAAAGCATGCGCGAATTCTACCGTTGCCGGCCACGCCGGGCAGCCATGGCAACTGTCTCCATGGCTGCGCCGGCGCTTCCATAGGCTGGGCTTATAGGGCAACTCATTGCATTAGACTAACTTCTGAATATACCTGGGCGTGGAAAATACGTAGCAGACAGAAAGAGGCAGTCTGATAAAATTGGAGGTTCCCCTCTAGTTCAGGAAGGCTGCATAGCATGGATTCGTCATCGGATAAAAAAGAAGAATTACGCCAACAACTGCGTGCTGCAGCGCTCGAATACCACCAGGTTCCCCGCCCCGGCAAGATTTCCGTCACGCCAACCAAGGGCCTGCTGAACCAGCGTGACCTGGCGCTTGCTTATTCCCCGGGCGTGGCCGCGCCCTGCGAGGAGATCGTCAAGGATCCCGCCGCTTCCTACAAGTACACCGCGCGCGGCAACCTGGTGGCCGTGATCTCGAACGGCACCGCCGTGCTCGGCCTGGGCAATATCGGCCCGCTGGCTTCCAAGCCGGTCATGGAAGGCAAGGGCGTGCTGTTCAAGAAGTTCGCCGCGATCGACGTCTTCGACATCGAGATCAACGAAAGCGACCCCGATAAACTGGTCGACATCATCGCCTCGCTCGAGCCGACTTTCGGGGGTGTGAACCTGGAAGACATCAAGGCGCCCGAGTGCTTCTACATCGAGCGTAAACTCCGCGAGCGGATGAAGATCCCGGTCTTCCACGACGACCAGCACGGCACCGCGATCATCGTCGGCGCCGCCATCCTGAACGGCCTGAAGGTCGTGGGCAAGGACATCAAGAACTGCAAGCTGGTCGTGTCCGGCGCCGGCGCCGCCGCGCTGGCCTGCCTCGACCTGATCGTCGACCTCGGCTTCCCGATCGAGAACATCTTCGTGACCGACCTGGCCGGCGTGGTCTACAAGGGCCGCACCGAGCTGATGGACCCGGACAAGGAGCGCTTCGCCCAGGATACGGCGCTGCGCACCCTGTCCGAGGTGATCGACAACGCCGACATCTTCCTCGGCCTCTCGGCCGGCGGTGTGCTCAAGCAGGACATGGTGGCGCGCATGGCGCCGAACCCGCTGATCCTGGCCCTGGCCAACCCGAACCCGGAAATCCTGCCGGAAGACGTCAAGGCCGTGCGCAGCGACGCCATCATCGCGACCGGCCGTTCGGACTACCCGAACCAGGTCAACAATGTCCTGTGCTTCCCCTACATGTTCCGCGGCGCGCTCGACTGCGGCGCGACCACCATCACCCGCGACATGGAAATCGCGGTGGTGCACGCCATCGCCGACCTGGCCCACGCCGAGCAGTCGGACATCGTGGCCTCGGCCTACGGCATCAGCAACCTGTCCTTCGGTCCGGAATACCTGATCCCGATGCCGTTCGATCCGCGCCTCTTGACCCACATCGCGCCGGCGGTGGCCAAGGCGGCCCAGGACGGCGGCGTGGCGACGCGCCCGATCGCGGACCTGGCCGCCTACGCCGAGAGCCTGCAGCAGTTCGTGTACCGCAGCGGCACCTTCATGAAGCCGCTGTTCTCGATGGCGAAAGCCGCCCAGGCCGAAGTCAAGCGCATCGTCTACGCCGAGGGCGAGGACGAGCGCGTGCTGCGCGCGGTGCAGGTGGTGGCCGACGAAGGCCTGGCGCGCCCGATCCTGGTCGGTCGCCCGGAGGTGCTGGAAAAACGCATCGAGAAATTCGGCCTGCGCCTGAAGCAGGGCGTGCATTTCGACGTCATCAACCCCGATTTCGACGAGCGCTACCGCGACTACTGGCAGACCTACCACCAGATGGTGATGCGCAAGGGCGTGACCGCGGACATGGCCAAGCTGGCGATGCGCCGCCGCCATACGCTGATCGGCGCCATGATGGTGCACAAGGGCGACGCCGACGGCATGATCTGCGGCACCTACGGCACCACCTGGACCCACCTGGACTTCATCGACAAGGTGCTGGGCAAGCGCGAGGGCGCCAAGGTGTACGCGGCGATGAACATCATCATCACCCCCGAGCGCCAGCTGGCGATGCTCGACACCCACGTCAACGACAACCCGAGCGCCGAGGAAATCGCCGAAATGACGATCATGGCGGCCGAGGAGCTCGGGCGTTTCGGCATCACCCCGCGCGTGGCGCTGCTGTCGCATTCGAACTTCGGTTCGTCGAACAGCGAGTCGGCGCAAAAAATGCGCGACGCGCTGGCGCTGGTGCAGCAGCAGGCGCCGAGCCTGGAGATCGACGGCGAGATGCACGGCGACGCCGCGCTCGACGCGAAGCTGCGCGCCAAGATCATGCCGCAGTCGACGCTGAAGGGCGACGCCAACATGGTGGTGATGCCGAACATCGAGTCGGCCAACATTGCCTACAACCTGCTCAAGACGGCGGCCGGCAACGGCATCGCGGTCGGTCCGATCCTGCTCGGCTGTGCCCGTCCGGTGCACATCCTGACCCCGTCGGCGACGGTGCGACGCATCGTCAACATGACGGCCCTGTGCGTGGTGGACGCGGTGGCGAATCGCTGATTCATGATTCAGCTTGGTCCGGCCGGACCATGGAAAGTTCCGGCCGCGTAGACCTTGCTTGCGCAGACTCACAGGCGGGCGTACCCGCCTGTTTTTTTGGGCTTGAACAAGTAACAATCCGTAAGCGGGGCCGTACCTGCTCCGGTTTCGCGCAATAATGCTCGCGCTTTGTTGTCAGTACTACAGCTATGTTACCGGCCCGGCCGTTTCGGTATACGGCTCTGTTACAATATGAGGTTGTCAGAAAAGTATTCGATTCACCGAGCACTCATCCGGAATTCCATACCATGCAAAGAACAACCAAAAAGGCCGTCGTTACCGGCATCACCGGCCAGGACGGCGCCTACCTGGCGCAGCTGCTGCTCGAGAAGGGCTACCACGTCACCGGCACCTTCCGCCGCGCCAGCTCGACCAACTTCTGGCGTATCGAGGAACTGGGCATCGCCGCGCACCCGAACCTGTCGCTGGTCGAGTACGACCTGACCGACCTGGCCTCGAGCCTGCGCCTGATCCAGAGCGCGGAACCGGATGAGGTGTACAACCTGGCGGCGCAAAGCTTCGTCGGCGTTTCCTTCGACCAACCGCTGACCACCGCCTCGATCACCGGCGTGGGCGCGGTCAACCTGCTCGAAGCGATCCGCATGGTCAATCCGAAGATCCGCTTCTACCAGGCGTCGACCTCGGAGATGTTCGGCAAGGTCCAGGCCATCCCGCAGGTCGAGGACACCCCGTTCTATCCGCGCAGCCCCTATGGCGTGGCCAAGCTGTACGCGCACTGGATGACGATCAACTACCGCGAGAGCTACGACATCTTCGGTACCTCGGGCATCCTGTTCAACCACGAGTCGCCGCTGCGCGGACGCGAGTTCGTCACCCGCAAGATCACCGACTCGGTCGCCAAGATCGTCCTGGGCAAGCTCGACGTGCTCGAGCTGGGCAACCTCGACGCCAAGCGCGACTGGGGTTATGCCAAGGAATACGTCGAGGGCATGTGGCGCATGCTGCAGGCCGAGCGTCCGGACACCTACGTGCTGGCGACCAACCGCACCGAGACCGTGCGCGACTTCGTCACCATGGCCTTCAAGGGCGCCGGCGTGGCGCTCGAGTGGAGCGGCAGCGGCGAGAGCGAAACCGGCCACTGCACCCGCAGCGGCAAGGCCGTGGTGCGCGTGTCGCCGAAGTTCTACCGTCCGGCCGAGGTCGATCTCCTGATCGGCAACCCGGAAAAGGCCAGGCGCGAGCTGGGCTGGGAGCCGAAGACCACGCTCGAGGAGCTGTGCCAGATGATGGTCGACGCCGACCTGCGCCGCAACGAACAGGGCGCCTCGTTCTGACATGAACACCCAGGGCACGCAGCAGCCGGCTGGCGAAGCGCGCGAGGGCGAGGGCCGGCGTGCCCTCGTTACCGGGCTGCGCGGCTTCACCGGCCATTACATGAAACGCGAGCTGGCCGCTGCCGGCTACCGCGTGTTCGGCACCGCGATGCCCGGCGGCGCTGCCAGTCCCGACGTCTACATGGTCGACCTGTGCGACCGCGCGGCGGTGGCCGCGATGGTCGAGCAGGTCCAGCCCGACGTGGTGGTGCACCTGGCCGGCATCGCCTTCGTCGGCCATGGCGACGCCGAGCAGATCTACCGCGTCAACGTGACCGGCACCCGCAACCTGCTCGAGGCGCTGGCGGCCGTACCGCACCGGCCCTCGGCCGTGCTGCTGGCCTCGTCGGCCAACGTCTACGGCAACGCCAGTGCGCCCTTCATCGACGAGAACGTGCCGCCGGCGCCGGCCAACGACTACGCCGTCAGCAAGCTGGCGATGGAATACATGGCGCGCCTGTGGATGGACCAGCTGCCGATCGTCATCGCGCGCCCGTTCAACTACACCGGCCGCGGCCAGGGCGAGAATTTCCTGCTGCCGAAGATCGTTGCGCATTTCCGCCGCAAGGCGCCGTACATCGAACTGGGCAACCTGGCCATCGCGCGCGACTTTTCCGACGTGCGCATGGTGGCCAGCAGCTACCGGCGCCTGCTCGCTGCCGCGCCGGCCGGCGAAACCTTCAACATCTGCTCCGGCCGCAGCCATTCGCTCTCCGGCGTGCTCGACATGATGGCCGAGATCGCCGGCTACCGCATCGAGGTGCGGGTCAGCCCGGCCCTCGTGCGCGCCAACGACGTGCTGACGCTCACCGGCGACAATACCAAGCTCGCCGGCGTCATCGGCCCCATCCCGACCCGGCCGCTGTCCGAGACGCTGCGCTGGATGGCCGAGGATTGACCATGAACTGGCAGAACGCAAGGCCGGGCATCGCTGTCGCCGCGCGTTCCGCCGTCCGCAGCAAGACTTTCGCGCATTAAGTTTTTATTTTTCGTCACCATCATGCGCGTCCTTCATTTCTACAAGACTTATTACCCGGACTCCCTGGGCGGCATCGAACAGACCATCCGCCAGATGTGCGTCGGTACCGGCCGCCTCGGCGTGACCAATACCGTGCTGTCCCTGTCGCGCGACAAGAACCTGCAGCCGTTCGAGTTCGAGGGCCACACCGTGCACCGCGTGCCGCTCGACTTCGAGCTGGCCTCGAACGCCTGCTCGCTGGCCGCACTCGGCGCGCTGGCGCGCCTCGCGCGCGACGCCGACGTGGTGCACTACCACTTCCCCTGGCCGTTCATGGACCTGGCGCACTTCGTCGCGCGCGTGCGCAAGCCAAGCGTGGTGAGCTACCACTCCGACATCGTGCGCCAGAAGAACCTGCTGCGCCTGTACCAGCCGCTGAAGCACCGCTTCCTGCGCAGCGTCGACGCCATCGTCGCGGCCTCGCCCAACTACCTGGCCTCGTCGCAGGTGCTGGCGCGCTACCGCGACAAGACCCACGTCATTCCCTATGGCCTGGACCAGGGCAGCTATCCGCAGCCGGACCCGGCGCGGCTGGCCTACTGGCGCGAGCGCGTCGGCCCGAAGTTCTTCCTGTTCGTCGGCGTGCTGCGCTACTACAAGGGGCTGCACGTGCTGCTCGACGCGGTGGCCGGGACCGATTATCCGGTAGTGATCGTCGGCGCCGGCCCGGAAGAGGCGGCGCTCAAGGCCCAGGCCGCGCGCCTCGGCCTGAAGAACGTGCTGTTCGTCGGCGCCGTCGACGAGGACGACAAGGTGGCATTGCTGACCCTGGCCTATGCGCTGGCCTTCCCCTCGCACCTGCGCTCGGAAGCCTTCGGCGTCTCGCTGCTGGAAGGGGCGATGTACGGCAAGCCGATGATCTCCTGCGAGATCGGCACCGGCACCACCTTCATCAACATCGACGGCGAGACCGGCCTCGTGGTGCCGCCCGATAACGCGCCGGCGCTGCGCGCGGCCATGCGCGCGCTGTGGGACAACCCCGAACTGGCGCGCACGATGGGCGCGCATG
>DNCF01000289.1:0-7453 GCA_003484545.1 Massilia sp.
CGGCCAGCAGCGGCTGCAGCACGGCGCGCGCGCTTTCCGGGATCGGTACCGACTTGTTGCTGCGCCGGTCGACGTAGACGTGCACGAAATGCCCGGCGGCGGCCGGCAAGGCGTCGTCGTTGCGGTAGAGCGCGATCTCGTAGCGCACGCTCGAATTGCCGAGCTTGGCAACCCGGACGCCGACGTGGATGAGGTCGGGGAAGGAGATGGAGCTGAAGTAGGAGCAGCCGGTCTCGACGACGAAGCCGACGATGTCGTCCTTGTGGATGTCGAGCACGCCGCGGTCGATCAGGTAACGATTGACCGCGGTGTCGAAGAAACTGTAGTAGTTGACGTTGTTGACATGCCCGTAGCTGTCATTGTCCATCCAGCGGGTCGGCAGGGCGACCATGTGGGGGAAGGCGGAGCGGGGCGTGTCGCGCATCGTCAATCGTTCCTTATCGGTGTGTGCTTAGTGCTTCGTCTCGTCGGCCGGCGTCATCGCATCCGCCGCGATCGGGGTCGCGAACAGCTGGGCGCAGTCGACCTTGTCGAAGGCGTAGTGCTTGCCGCAGAAGTCGCAGTTGATGCCCAGTTCGCCCAGGTCGGCCAGCGCCGATTCGACTTCGTCCTGGCCCAGCATCTTGAGCATGTTGCCGACCTTTTCGCGGGTGCAGCTGCAGTGGAACTGCGGGTGCTGCGGGTCGAATACGCGAATCGTCTCTTCCCAGAACAGGCGGGTCAGCAGGGTCTGGATGTCGGTCGTGAGCAGCTCTTCCTGCTTCAGGGTGCTGCCCAGCATCACGGCGCGGTTCCAGGTTTCCAGGTCTTCCTCTTCGGTCGCCTGTTTCACCTGGTCGTCCTTGCCGGTGTGGCGCGGCAGTTTCTGCAGCAGCAGGCCGCGCGAGACCTGGTCGTCGGCCGCCAGCCACAGCTTGGTGTCCATCTGTTCCGAGCGCAGCATGTAGTTCTCGATGACGGTCGCCATGTCCTCGCCGTGCAGCGGGACGATGCCCTGGTAGGGTTGCTGGCCCGGCACCTTGTCGACCGGGTCGAGCGTGATCACGAAGCGGCCCTTGCCGGTCGCATTGAGCAGGTCGGTGAGGCTGGCGTCGTCCGCCACCTCGGCGTCCGGCGCCAGCTTGGCGGTGGCGCGGATGCGCAGGCTGGCGTCGCACTCGACCACCAGCAGGCGCACCGGACCGTCGCCGTGGATCTGCATCACGATCGCGCCGTTGAATTTCAGGTTGGCCGACAGCAGCGCAGCCGCGGCCACCATTTCGCCCAGCACGGCGCGCACGGCCTTGGGGTAGCCGTGACGGGCCTGGATCTCGCGCCAGGTGTCGGAAATCTCGACCAGCTCGCCGCGCACGGCGGCGTTGTCGAAGATGAATTTCTGCAGGGTGTCCTTGGTGTCTACTGTCGTCATTGTCTATCCGATTTGCTTGAGCTGCGCCTTGAACAGCTGGCCGCGCGCGACATAACTGTCGGCATTGGCCTGCAGGCGCAGCAGGTCTTCTTCCGTGAGGGTACGCACCGCTTTCGCCGGCGTACCGATGATGAGCGAGTTGTCGGGAAATTCCTTGCCCTCGGTAACCAGTGCTCCGGCACCGACCAGGCAACCCTTGCCGATCTTTGCGCCGTTCAGGATCACGGCCTGGATGCCGATCAGCGAGCCATCGCCCACCGTGCATCCGTGCAGCATCGCCTGGTGGCCGACGGTGACGCCTTTGCCAAGCACGAGCGGGTAGCCCATGTCGGTGTGCATCACCGTGCCTTCCTGCACGTTGCTGTTTTCGCCGATCGTGATCCGCTCGTTGTCGCCGCGGATCGTGACGCCGAACCACACCGAGGCATTCGCCTCGATCGTCACTTTGCCGATCAGGTTGGCCGAATCGGCCACGTAGGCCGACGCATCGATCTCGGGCGCATGCTCGCCCAACTGGTAAATCGCCATGGATGTGCTCGCGGAAGGTTGAAGTACTGCTATTTTACGCCCTCGCGCCCGCTTTTCGCCCGATCGAGCCCATATGAAGATGACCGGCAGGAATTCAATGGCATGCGTATAATTGAACGATCGTTCTTTTTTAACCGTCGACCCAGCCATCATGAAACCCTCCCGTTCCGAATTCCTCACTGTGCGCGGCCTGCGCACCCATGTGCGCCACTGGGGCCGCGAAGGCGCGCCGAAGATCTTCATGGCGCACGGCTGGATGGATGTGTCGGCCTCGTTCCAGTTCATTGTCGATTGCCTGGAAGGCGACTGGCACGTCATCGCCCACGACTGGCGCGGTTTCGGCCTGTCGGAGCGCAGCCACGCGGACACCTACTGGTTCCCCGACTACGTGGCCGACCTCGACTTCCTGCTCGACCATTATTCGCCCGACGAGCCGGTGAACCTGCTCGGGCACAGCATGGGCGGTAACGTGGCCAGCCTGTACGCCGGTGTCCGCCCGCACCGGGTGAAAAAGCTGATCAACCTGGAAGGCATCGGCCTGATGGGCAGCGTGCCCCAGCAGGCGCCCAAGCGCATGGCGAAGTGGCTGGACGAGCTGAAGAATCCGCCCGTGATGAAGGGCTATGCCAGCCTGGAAGAGGTGGCGGGACGGCTGCAGAAGACCAACCCGCGCCTGCCGGACGAGCGCGCGGCCTTCTTGGCCGGGCACTGGTCGGCGCGCAACGAGGCGGGCGAATACGAGATCCTGGGCGACCCGGCGCACAAGATGAACGGGCCGCTCTTGTACCACCTGGACGAGATGATCGCGGTCTGGAAGAAGATCGCCGCGCCGGTGCTGTGGATCGAGGCGGCGGAGACGGAGATGTGGCGCTGGATGGGGCCGCAAGAAGAGATGCGGGCGGAGGTGGACCGGCGGCTGGCGCACATGGCGTCGGTGGAAGCGCACATCGTGCCGGAGGCGGGGCATATGGTGCATCATGACCAGCCGGCGGTGCTGGCGCGCTTGATCGAGGCGTTTTTGGCGCGTTGATTTGGCGGTATGCGGCGTTCGTGGGGCTGTTGCCTGTGCTGCTATCGATGTGTTGAATCCGCGTGGGCCGTCATTGATGCCCCCGGCATCAATGACCCCACCCTACGGGACACGCTGCGGGTGGGATTCGCGACTGCGCAGAGACCGTGGATGAACGCGAAGGGACGTAGGGTGGGCGGGCTCCCGCCCACGCGTTCAACCAGCGTTAATTGACCCGAACGCTGGGTGGCAAACGAAATTTGCATGGAACGGCTGACATGCAAATATCCTTTGCACGTAGCTTATAGATGCCGCACCTCTGCCGGCGGCGTCGTCCAGTTATCGTTGCGCCCATCGAAGTAGCGCACCGGTGCCGCGATCAATTCCTCGACGGGCGCATCGTCCAGGCTCGCCACCGTCACGGCCACGAACGGTCCCATGGCCGTCGACTCGCCGGTCGAGAACACGTTGATGCCGCAGTCGCGGCAAAAATAATGGCCGTCGCGCCGCGTGTGGAAGCGGTATTCGCCCAGCACCTGCGCGCCCTCCAGCAAGCGAAATTGGGATGGTGTCACCACCGCACCCCAGAAGCGCATCTTGGTGCCGGGAACCAGGTCGCCCGGGTCGTCGAGGAAGGTGGCGAGCGTCTTGTCGGACCAGACGATGTTCGAGCGCTTCATCGCCGCCGAGTAGCCATAGCCGGGCAGGCTGCCGGCGCGGCGGCCGAACAGGGCGTTGAGCTGGGGGCCGAAGCCGGAGCGCGCGGACGGGCCGACGCTATGGCAGGACGCGCAGCGCGTGCCGAACAGGCGCTGCCCATTGTTCAGGTCCGCTGCGCCGGCGCCGAGGGGCAGGGCCAGCAGGATCGTCAAACACAGTTTTTTCATCGTCAAAAGCATGGTTCAGGCAGGCAACGCCAAGCCCGGGCGGTAGGCCGCCATGAAAGCCTGTACCGCGCGCTCGGCGGCGCCTTCGATCTGCTCGGGCGTCGGCGTCTCGGCCGTCCGGAACAGCAGGCGCTCGCCCCATTCGGCCTCGAGCAGCGCCTTCAGGTGGCGCGCCGCCAGCATGCTGCCGGCTTCGCGCAGCTGGCCGGCGTCCATGGCCGCGTGCAGCAGGGCTGCCAGGGCGGCGATGATTCGCGCCGGACCGAGATCGTAACACTGGTTGCCGAGGCCGAGGCGTCCCGCTTCGGCAAGGATCAGGCGCCGCATCGCCAGCGTCTCGGGCGCGCACGTGAAGGCGAGGTAGCGCCGGCCGAAACCGTCGAGCGCCGCGGCGAGGTCGGAGGCGGGCTGCGCGAGCGCCCCCATCGCCTCCCGCGCCGCCTCGAATTCCGCCTCGGCCGCCTCGAAGGCGATGGCAAGCAGCAGCTCTTCCTTCGACTTGAAATAGCCGTAGACCGTCGCCTTCGAGTAGCCGACGCGGTTGCAGATGTCCGACATCGAGGCGCGATCGAAGCCGGATGCATGGAACACGCCGGTCGCCGCATCCAGGATGGCCTGGCGTCTCGCTTCGCTCTTCTTCATGACAGACTCGCTTTCCGCCGGGCCGGCCGTGCGTGGAGCGCCGGCCGCGCAGCGCCATGGTGATGCCGCGGTTGTTATGCCGCCATTATTGCACCCGGCGCACCCGCGCCGTGCTGTTCTGGCCCTCGACCTTGAAGAACATGGCGCCGCCCAGCAGGCCGCGCGTGATGCGCACTTTCGGGTTGTGCAGGCGGGGCAGTACGGCTTCGCTGCCGTCGGTGATGCGCCAGACCTGGCCGTTGGCCAGCGTGATCCGGGAATTCCCGGTCCAGCCGTCGAAGTCGCCGACGATGCTGCTCTCGATGTGGTCCGGCTCCGGTTCCCTGGCGGTTTGCGCCATGCCGAAGTTCTGCTCGGCGCTACGGGCGGGCGCGGCGGCCGCGGGGGCGCCGAGCGGCATGGCGTCGTAACAGGCAAGGCGCTGTGCGCCATCGGTCAGGGCACGGCATTTCAGCACGGCGTCGTCGCCGGCGGCAGCGGCGCCGGACGCGAGCAGGAGCAGGTAGAGAGCTTTCTTCATGGGCTTTCCGATCGTTGAACATGCCGCACCGAATGCACGGCCGAGCACGATTATAAGTGCTGGTCGTGCCGGATGTTCAGGAAGGGATTGCCCGGCGATGGTCGATCGCCCGGGGACGGTCCGGGAGCGCTCCCGGACCGGGTGGGACGGCGCCCGTGGGCGCCGGACGTCATGCCGCGATGGCGGGCGCCTTCGCGGTTTCCGAAGCGAGGTGGCGGTTCACCGCCGACAGCACGGCGCGGAACGAGGCCGTCACGATGTTGCTGTCGATGCCGGCGCCGAACAGGGTCGGGCCGTTCCCGACGCGCAGCTCGACGTAGCAGGCGGCGCGCGCATTCGCGCCCGAGCCGATCGAGTGCTCGTGGTAGTCCATCAGGCGAATGTCCAGGCCCAGGGCGTTCACGAAAGCGTCGATCGGACCGTTGCCGGCGCCGCGCTTGACCGCCTGCACGCGCTCGTGCATCGCGGTGATCTCGATCTGCACCGGCTGCGCGCCCGTGCTGTCCTCGCTCATGCGGTGCGAGACGTAGCGGTAGGGCGCTTCGTTCTCCAGGTATTCGCGCTGGAACAGGTCGTGGATGTCGCTGGCTGCGATCTCGCGCCCGCTGCTGTCGGCCAGCTGCTGCACCACGCGCGAGAACTCGATCTGCAGGCGGCGCGGCAATTGCAGGCCGTATTCCTGCTCCAGCAGATAGGCCATGCCGCCCTTGCCCGACTGGCTGTTCACGCGGATCACGGCGTCATAGCTGCGGCCGAGGTCCTGCGGGTCGATCGGCAGGTAGGGGACTTCCCAGATCGCATCGGCCTTTTGCTGGGCGAAGCCCTTCTTGATCGCGTCCTGGTGCGAGCCCGAGAAGGCCGTGAACACCAGGTCGCCCGCGTACGGATGGCGCGGGTGCACCGGCAGCTGGTTGCATTCCTCGACCACCTGGCGCACGGCGTCGATGTCGGAGAAGTCCAGGCCCGGGTGCACGCCCTGGGTGTAGAGGTTCATGGCGAGGGTCACCAGGTCGACGTTGCCGGTACGCTCGCCGTTGCCGAACAGGCAGCCCTCGACGCGGTCGGCGCCGGCCATCACCGCCAGCTCGGCCGCCGCCACGGCGGTGCCGCGGTCGTTGTGCGGGTGCACGCTGATGACGAGGGACTCGCGGCGCTCGAGGTGGCGGCACATCCACTCGATCTGGTCGGCGTAGACGTTCGGCGTCGCCGCTTCCACGGTCGACGGCAGGTTGACGATCATCGGATTGTCGGGCGTCGGCTGCCAGACGGCGCTGACCGCGTCCACGATCTGCTTCGAGAAATCGAGTTCGGTGGTCGAGAAGGATTCCGGCGAGTATTCCAGGCCCCAGCGGGTTTCCGGATGGGCGGCCACCAGTTCCTTGATCAGGCGGGTGCCGTTGACGGCGATCTCGACGATCTCCTCGCGCTCCATGCCGAACACCACGCGGCGGAACACCGGCGCCACCGAGTTGTAGATGTGGACGATGGCGCGCTTGGCGCCGACCGCCGACTCCACCGTGCGGCGGATCAGCTCGTCGCGTGCCTGGGTCAGGACGATGATGCTGACGTCGTCGGGGATGTGATTGTCTTCCACCAGCATCCGCACGAAGTCGAAGTCGGTCTGCGAGGCCGAGGGGAAGCCGACTTCGATTTCCTTCAGGCCGATCTTGACCAGCATCTGGAAGAAGCGCAGCTTTTTCTCCGGGCTCATCGGCTCGATCAGCGCCTGGTTACCGTCGCGCAGGTCGGTGCTCATCCAGATCGGCGGGCGGGTGATGGTCTTGCCCGGCCACTGGCGGTTCTCGAGGGCGATGGCGGGGAAGGGACGGTATTTGGCGGCTGGATTGCTCAACATGATCGAATGCTCCTGCTTGAAAACAAAAAATCGGGACGACTGCGCTGAATTGCCTGGAAGGCGCGGGGAGTGGCGAGGGCTGCCGGACGGGCCACGGGACGCTAGGCCCGGCAACCGATCGGTAGTTCTAGCGCGCCTGGCAGAAGGCGCAGTGCAGCCGGCGACAGCGATGCTGCCTTGCGGGTGAACGAAACGACGGGATGGGTGAAGATTTGCATCGTACAACTTTCCTTCGACTACTTTCGGGAATCCGGCCATGGACCGGATGCGGCGGCAATTAAGCGCGTAGTAGTAGCGACGCTAGCGATAGCGCGCCAGCGGCAGGGAAGGAAGTCGACAGGTGCAGTTGGATAGACATTGAGGAGACTGTAGGCCGAATATAGTTCGGTGTCAAGCCTCGATTTTATTGAACTGTTGCGTACGTACGAAACAAAGCCGGGCAGGAAGTCGTGCAAATTGCTCGCATCCGCGGGGCGCTACGACTGCGGCGGCTGGCTCAGGAACAGCCAGGCCACCGTGATCACCACCATGCCGGTCGCCGTGATGCACGACCAGGTGAAGAACCAGGCCGACAGCAGGGTCGCCTGCAGGGCGCGCTCGAGCA
>DNCF01000289.1:7606-7875 GCA_003484545.1 Massilia sp.
CCTGCAGGGCGCGCTCGAGCACGAAGCCGAGGGCGAAATCGAAAGCGGTCAGGAAGGACCAGCGGCGCAGGTAGACCGGCAGGTACTTGCTCATGCGCCGGTTGTGCTGGAAGGCGGCGTGGCGCTCGATGGCGTTGCGCGCCCGGCCGACGTCGGCGAACAGCCAGTCGAAGAAAATGAAGCGGTACAGCAGGGTGCGGAAGGGCAGTTCCGCGGCCTGCTCGGCCTTGGCGCCGTGCTGGGCGCCGTGCTGGGGCTGCTGCGTCGTC
>DNCF01000043.1:0-5658 GCA_003484545.1 Massilia sp.
ACCAGGTAGGTCTTGCTGGAGTCGGCGATGTAGCCGTTCTTTTCCAGCGTGATGTCGAGATTCACGATGTCGCCATCGCGCAGGAACTCGGTGGTCGACGGCACGCCATGGCAGACCACGTTGTTGCGCGAGGAATTGAGCACGTAGGCGAAGCCGTACTGGCCCTTGCTCGCCGGGCGCGCATGCAGTTCGTCGACGATGTAGCGCTCGACCAGGTCGTTCACCTGCATGGTCGACATGCCGATCAGGTCCAGGCCGTCGAGGTAGCCGAAGACGCTCGCCAGCAGCCGGCCCGACTCGGCCATCAGCGCGATCTCCTCGGGGCGCTTGATCATGCCGCCGCCCGCGCCAGGACCGGCGCCTCGACGCCGGCGGCGCGCAGTTCGCGCACGATGACTTCGTTGAAACTCAGCGTGGGATTCAGTTCGCACAGCATGCCGATCTTGATCCAGAACGCGGCCTGGGCGTTGATGGAGCGGTTGCCCACCGTGCTGGCCTTGCGGATCTGGTCGTGCAGTTCGTCGTCGATGTTGACGATGCCCATGGTGTCTCCTATATATGAACCATATATGGAGTATATATGCTGGTGGGTTCCGAGGGCAATGCGTTTTATCAGCGCGGACGGGTGCTCAGCGCGGGCGACGCATGCGGCCAGCGCCGATGCCGACCCACATCACGACGTCCAAGACGGACAGCGGCGTCAGGAAAATGAGCGGCAGCGACAGTGCCGGATGCAGGTGGGCGGCGACGGCGCAGCCGAGGTTGACCGCGGCCGGGATCAGCATGCGCGGCGCGGCATAACGGTTCAGCCGCCGCACCGCCTCGGCGTCGCCGTAGTCGACGAAGTTCAGGATGCGCCGCTCGGGAGCGAAGAACAGCAGGGCGGCGATGCCGGCGAAGAGCAGCGCGAAGAGCGGGAAGATGTCGGGCATGTCGTGTACGTCCTTATGCCTGCTGGTCGGTGCGGGCGCTCGTCTCCGCCGCGCCCGCCTGGGTCTGCTGCCGGAATTCCTTCGGCGTCACTCCGACCAGCTTCTTGAACAGGCGGCTGAAATAGGCCGGGTCCTGGAAGCCCAGTTCGTAGGCGATGCTGGCGATCGACGCCGGCACGTAGGTCAGCTTGCGGCAGGCTTCCAGCATCAGGCGGTCCTGGGTGATCTCGAAGGCGGACTTGCCCGACAATTTCAGGCACAGCCGGTTCAGCCGCGTCGGCGCCACGCGCAGCAGTTCGCAGTACCGGCCGACCTGCCACTGCTGCTTGTAGTGGCGCTCGACCTCGACCCGGAAGCGGCTGAACAGCTCGAAGTCGCCACGCCCGGACGTGTCGGCGAGGCGCCGTTCGGCATGCGCGCGCACCAGCATCAGGAGCGTGCTGCGCGCCAGCCACTCGAGCATCAGGGTATGGCCCTGGCGCGGCCAGGCCGCTTCCAGGATCAGGTTGTGCAGCAGGGCCTCGATGCGCTCGCGCAGTTCCGGCGCCGGGCCCAGGACGATGGCGAGCGGCTGCACGAACAGCGGCGAGAACAGGTCGCCCTCGTGGCCGGCGGCGTCGAACAGCATGTTCTGGTCGATGGTCAGCACGTAGCCATGCGCCTCTTCCGAGAAATCGAAACCGTGCGGCAGGGACGGGTGGATGGTCAGCGCCACCGGCGCCGCGCATTCCCACAGGGCGCCGTCGATGTTGGCGCGAACCTGTCCGCCGAGTAAAAAAAGTACCTGAAACAGGCCGGCGTGGGTGTGGGTGTCGATGTGCCAGTCGTACTTGCGGCTGCGTGTCTCGATCAGCTCGATGTGAACGCCCTCGGCATCCGTGCCCCGCGTCAGCTCGCCGTACAGGGCGAATTGCGGGATGCGGGCGGGTAGGGCGGCGTGCTGCGTCGGCATGGCGATTCACGAAGTTGACCGGAAGAAGTGCAAAAATAGTACAAGTTTTTTCCGGTTTGATCCATTCATATCGCATCGAACGCCGACTAGGATGGCGATATACAAAACACAAACGGAGACTCACATCATGCGCACCCAGGTCGCCATCATCGGCGCCGGTCCGGCCGGCCTTCTGCTTTCCCACCTGCTGCACCTGAACGGCATCGAATCGGTCGTGCTCGAATCGCGCAGCCGTCAAGACATCGAGGCGACGATCCGCGCGGGTGTGCTCGAGCAGGGCAGCATGGACATCCTGAACGATGCCGGCGTCGGCGAGCGCATGCGCAAGGAAGGCGCGCTGCACCATGGCGTCGAGTTCGCATTCGGCGGGCGCCGCCACCGCATCGACCTCACCGAACTGACCGGCAAGGCGATCACCGTCTATCCGCAGCACGAGGTCATCATCGACCTGGTCGCTGCGCGCCTGGCCGCCGGCGGGCAGATCCTGTTCGAGACGAGCCAGGTCGCGCTGCATGGCACTGACACCGAGCGTCCCGCCGTCTCCTTCGTGCACCAGGGCGAGGCCCGGCGCATCGAGGCCGACTTCATCATCGGCTGCGACGGCTTCCACGGCGTGTCGCGCCCGGCGATCCCGGAGAACGTACGCCAGGACTTCCAGCGCACCTATCCCTTCGGCTGGTTCGGTATCCTGGTCGAGTCGGCGCCATCGTCCGATGAGCTGATCTACGCCCAGCACGAGCGCGGTTTTGCCTTGGTGTCGACGCGCTCGCCGACGGTGCAGCGCCTCTACTTCCAGTGCGATCCCAAGGACCACGTCGACAACTGGTCGGACGACCGCATCTGGGCCGAGCTGCACGCCAGGCTCGAACACAACGACGGCTGGAAGCTCAACGAAGGGCGCATCTTCCAGAAGGGGATCATCGGCATGCGCAGTTTCGTGTGCGCGCCGATGCGCCACAAGCGCCTGTTCCTGGCCGGCGACGCCGCCCACATCGTGCCGCCGACCGGGGCCAAGGGCATGAACCTGGCGATCTCGGACGTCAAGTTGCTGTCGCAGGGGCTGGACAGCTTCTACAAGAAGGGCAGCGAGGAGGGGCTGGACCGCTATTCGGATGAGGCCCTGAAGCGCATCTGGCGCGCCGAGTATTTCTCGTGGTGGATGACGCGCATGCTGCATACCTTTGCCGATGCCTCGCCCTTCGAGCGCCAGGTGCAGCGCGCGGAGCTGGAGAACGTGGTGGCCTCGCGGGCAATGAGTACGGCGCTGGCGGAGAACTATGTAGGAGCGTTCTGAACAGCTCCTTGTGTACAATTTCTGACAGTGGCTGGCCATGACAACGCTTGCCCCTTGTTTAAACTATGTGCATACTCGTTGGCAGTAGCTCAAAAAAGCAAGCCGAGCATCAGGGATGTAATCTCGAGGAGATGGCACATGAAACTGGTACGGCGTCTCATCTTTTTTGTTCTGTTCGGCTTCATCAGCCTGGCTATTTCCCAACGAGCATCGGCCCAAACCGATCCGCGCGCGGTGCTCGCTGAAATGATTCGGCAAGCTCAGACAGGGACAATGAATCCTTATTGGTATGGTCCCCAGCTTTGGCAAACGATAGCGGCACAAACTGGAAATACCGGAATTTACCCTCAACTCGTGCAACTAGGGCCTGTCCAGAACATCTTCGTAACCCAGCAATTACAGTTGCCGCAGGGGCAGCTGTTCGCCATGACAGCGCAGCATCTCCAGGGGCAATCGAGGTGGATTTTCGGTGTCAGCAATTTCTCGAACCGGATTGAATACGCCAACTTCAATGTGAGCCACACGGCGGCACCGCCGCCTTTACCCGCCCCATTTCCTAGCCCAACCCCGATTCCGGCTTCTGACCCAGAGGATGGGTCGTCCGATAGTTCGCCGCCATCGTCGTCCACCGAGCCTGAAAATTCGGAGGCTTGCAAAAAGTTTCCTAACCTCTGCTAGGAGGCCGTCATGCCGACTCGCCGCGAGATCGTGCAGGGAGGGTTGCTGACCTTGGTTTTTGGCACTGGATCCATGTCCTCATGTCTCTGTCGAGCGCAGCCCCCTGGTGCAAGACACGACTATGGCTGTGTCCTGTCGCCCGATGAGGCAACGTTGTTCATGAACGAGCGAACCGACACGCGCCTTTACATCAGCGGAAACGAGCCGATGATTCCTCGCTCCGGCGATCGTGATTTCGACCTTGCCCTTGCGCACATGCTTGCTGCCGTTTCGGAAAAACTGGAGGCATTGCCCGGCTTTGCCTATTTCGATGACTATGACGGCGCCAATGCCTATGCCACGCCGACAGTAAGGATGACGAATGCGGATGGCACGGTGCTGTTTGGACAAAGACTGCTATCGCGGCTCATGAGCGGGCCCGAAAGCCCGGAAGTCGCGGTCGCCGCCGTATGCGCCCATGAATTCGGCCACATATTGCAATTCAAGCGCGGCCTGGACCGCGAAATTGGCGCAGACCAGCCCACGGTAAAGCGCGTGGAGCTCCAGGCCGACTTCTTCGCCGGCTATTTTGCGGGCGCCCGAAAGCTGGAGCGGCCCAATTTCCCCGCCGCCGTTTTCGCCATGACGCAACACAGCTTTGGCGATAACATGGTGAATCACCCGAGCCACCATGGCACCTCCGAGGAAAGAGGTGCCGCGATTGTGAAGGGTTTCGAAGTCGCTTACCGGGAAAAGCGGACGCTGGCCCAAGCCATACAGATCAGCACAAACTACGTTGCGGGATTATAGGGCGCCGTTGAGAAACTGGCTTATCGGCATTCATCGGTTTACACACACTTCCAGCGCGCCCAACAGAATATCGGCGGCAAGGCCCTTGATATGAGCGCCCCGTGGAAAACAGTACAAGTCGACTACCGGTGCAACGCTGCCCATGGGTTTCGCGTCCGGCACTCATGAGCGCGCGTCCGCTCAGCGTTCCTCGATCGTCGCGGTCAGCAGCGCAACCGCATCATCCGCCCCCATCTTCGCCGCCGCTTCCCTGGCCGAGATCCCGGCCGCGTCCACGGCCAGCGGGTCGGCGCCGCGCGCCAGCAGCAGGCGGGCGATGTCGACACGGTTGAACATGGCGGCGATCATCAAGGCCGTCTTGCCGTTCGGGCCGGCGGCGTCCACCTGTGCGCCGCTGTCGAGCAGCAGGGTGGCGACCGCCAGGTCGCCCTTGAAGGCGGCGCCGGCGAGCGGGGTCTGGCCGGCGTCGTTCAACAGTTCCGGATCGGCGCCGTGCTCGAGCAGCACGTGCGCGGCGTCCCGGTGGCCATGGTAGCAGGCCAGCATCAGCAGGCTGTCGCCGCGCTCGTTGCGCAGGTTCGGCGGCAGGCCCTGGCCGAGCAGGGTGGCCAGCTCCCCGGCTTCGCCGGCGCGCGCATGCTGGAACACCCGGCGCACGAAGGCCAGGGTGTCTTCGTCGAGTTCTCCCGGGTTGGCGGGGCGGGGCGGTTCCTGCGCTTGCATCGGCTTCTCCTTCAGTGGACACCGCTTCATTACATCACAGGCGTGGAATGCTTGTCGCCGCCAGAAGGGACGGCTGGACGTCAGCGCGCCGGGGTGGCCTGGCGCGCAGGAGCCTTCGAGCGCAGCAGGGGATACGGATTGATCGCACCGCCGGCCTCGTAGATGCCGTAGTGCAGGTGGGGCGGCGTGCCGGCCGCGTTCCCGGTGGTGCCGACGTAGCCGAGGATGGTCCCCGCGCGCACGCGCTGGCCGTTCTCGATGTCGGCGTAGCGGTCCAGGTGGGCATAGTA
>DNCF01000043.1:5869-6196 GCA_003484545.1 Massilia sp.
CCCAGACCACCTGGCCGCCGAGCCGGTTGGTGCCGACCCGCAGCACCACGCCTTCGGTGCTCGAGATCACGGCGGTGCCGCGCCTGGCGAAGATGTCGATGCCTTCGTGCCTGCGGCCCCCGCTGCGGGCGCCGCCCCAGGTGTCGCGCAGCGCGCGTTCGGGCACCCCGCGCACCGGTACCGGCAGGCTGGCCGGCGCGGGCAGGGAAGCCAGGCGCATCGCATACAGCATGTTCTTCACGTAGGGGCCGAGCAGGGCGTAGGCGCCGACGAACAGGGCGATCAGGACCAGGCTGCGCAGCAGTATTCGCATCGGGAGCTTTGTCG